>DATJEN010000296.1:0-2271 GCA_035496575.1 Pirellulales bacterium | reverse complement strand
ATTTCTGGAGAGATGGGTAACCGTAGCCGCCGGTGGGCGGCACCTGCGCTGCGTCAGGTGACTACGTACCTGCAAGATTGACGATGACCGTCATTCGAGGGGAGGGGACAACCTTCGGCCGTCCACCTTCCGATACGGGTTCGTCTGCGTGCTCACCACGACCTGAAACGCAGCAACAGCCACCGCGGCTGCCAGGGCCACGCGCCGTAATCCCGTGCGCATATGCATCGCCTCCTAGGCTTGGCGCACTATACAAGACCTGGCGGCGCCGTGGGCGGCGCGATGGCGCTGGATTAGGCTTTGCGGAGCCACGAAGTCACCGAGTTCACGCGGCTTCGTGGCACGTGAGGTCAACTGGCCGCGGGCGCTTATTTGAGTATCGACGTCGCGTCCTCGAGTGTGGCGCGCAAGCGGACGTCAACCTGCTTGCCTTGGACAGATTCGCTACATCCGAACCGCAAGTTCAGATTGCCTGGCGAAATACTTTGTCGGATCACGAGCGGTGACTCACCTGTTGCGTAAACGGGTCGCCCGAGCGACGTGATCGCCATGAACATCGACTGACCGGCTTCAAAATCCATTTCGACATTCAGCGCGCCAGAGTGCGGCAGGTTACTGGCAAATTCCCGACAAGCGGTGGTCTCGCCCACGGCACACGTGGCACAAAAGCAGTCGCAGCTGGTGTTCACGATGTCGCCAAGCGGGAGCGGTTGCGGCGGATTCTCAGGGGCGGGACTCGTTGCGGGCGGTGGGTCCGGCCTGGAAGGTGGAGTCGGGCCGGCTTCACCGCTGCACCCGGCTGACATGCAAACGACGACCATCAATCTCAGAGTGTTTGTCCTCATTGAAATGCTTCGAATTTCGTGGTCAACGTGAAGGGCTGAGGTCCGGCGACGACGCCATGGATTGCCACGCCAAGTTCCAAGAGTCCACGGCCTGCCCTGACCTGCATGAACTTCGACGAGCCGCCAGCCACGTAGATCCTCTGACCGGCGACAGCCAGATCGAAAAACTGATGCCGATCGGTCCAATCGAGCGTCACGGCCAGCGACCCGTCCTGGGCGACGAAAAGCGTGAAGCGTTTGCACGGCCCGGTCATGCCGCCCTCGAGCAGAAGCACATCGCCGCTGCCCGAGCAGGGAGCCTCGTTTCCCGCAACCGTGTCGCTGTGCTGCTCGCCAATCGCGATGTGCGGAATCGCCAAACCAACGGGCATGAGCACGAAAGTCTGCCCGTGGCCGCTCGCTGTCAGATCGAATGTTGCCATTTCGTCTGAAAAGCCGCCGTAGCTGGCTGCCAGCGACAATCGGCCCGCACGGAGATCCTTCAAAACGAATTCACCGTTCTTGCCTGTCGTCATCGATCGGCCGGTATCGGCTCCCTCGACGACTGCGACCGTGGCGCCTTCGACCGGTCGAGCTCGTCCTTCCGCTTCGATCCAGACGGCCACACTGCCGACGACCAGTGGTGCCGGGGATTGCGCAGGCGGCGTTGTGGTGACCGGAGGCGCTGACGGCCCGACCGGCACCGGAGCCCCACAGGCCGACAGACCACACAGGACACTGGCCGCAACAATCGAAAAGCCCGGTCGCATACCGCAAGCCCTCCCACTCTGAAGAGTGAAGACGGCCGCTGTAAAAGTCTTGAATGATTGGCTAAAAAACCTTGAAATGGTCGCCGTGATCCACCGGTTCGGTCCATTCCAGCTTGATTCGGAAAAGCGCCGGCTCTCGCGCGGCCGCGAGCCGGTGCCGCTCACGCCGAAAGCCCTCGAAACGTTGCTGGTGCTGGTCGGCCGCCCCGGCGAAGTGGTGGAGAAAGACGACCTTTTCAAAGCGGTCTGGCCGGATACGTTCGTCGAGGAAGCGACGCTCGCCCAGAACATCGCAACTATTCGAAAGGCCTTAGGCGACACCACCGAGACACCGACCTACGTCGCAACCGTTCCGCGGCGCGGTTACCGGTTCCTGGGGCCAGTGACAACCGCGATCGGATCCGAACGGGCGACGTCAGCGCCGACGCTGCCGACCTCGCGAGGCGGGGCCTGGGCCGCGGCAATGCTGGCCATGGGTCTGATCGCGAGCCTTGCCTGGCTTCTCTTGCGCATCCCTCCGTTGGTGCAATTGCCGGTCGCGTTTTCGATCCAGCCAACGACCGGCACACAGTTCAGCACGTCGGGCGCGTTCATGAGCGTTGCTCCAGACGGACACGCCATCGCCTTCATCGCCTCAACAGCCGCCGGAGAGCCGAGTATCTGGATCCGCGAGCTCG
>DATJEN010000295.1:0-25676 GCA_035496575.1 Pirellulales bacterium | reverse complement strand
GAGCGCGTCGAACACCTGCTCGAGATCGGCGACCGATGGCTTGCCGCCCGATCCGCTGCGGTAGCGATCATCGATCCGCCCGCGATAGACAAGCGCGCCCCCGGCATCGAACACGCGCACTTCGGGCGTAACCTCAAATCGCAGCCGCCGGGCCAGCTTCCCAGCGTCATCTTGCAGGAAGGGCAAAGCCAGCCGCTGCTTTTGCGCATGGGCGCGCATCGCTTCCAAGGTTTCGCCCCCGTTCGAGTCGATGGCAATGAGCTGGATGCCCTGCGGGCCATACCGCTCGGCCAAGCGGTTGAGAGTCGGTATGTATTCGTTCGAGATGGGACACTCGATCGACCAACACACAAGCGCCGTCGCGACCCGCCCGCGCAAGTCAGCCAGTGATCGCTTCTGGCCCGCGATATCCAGGAGTGTGTCGGTTGGGAAATCGGGGTTCAGCGCTTGTTGTTGTTCGCTGGCTGCGGGCGTTTGGTTCCAATAGATGCGCACATTCTTGGTCTGGCGGCCGACTGCCACCACGTCGAGCTTGCCATCGCCGTCCAGATCGCCGGCCGTGAGATCTTCGACCGCGACTCCGCCCGGATCGATGCGCTGGGCTTTCCACGCGGCGGGCTGTGGTCCGGCCGGATCATAGATGCGAACGCCCGAAGGATTGGCCGCATCCTTGTTGTCGCGCACGCCGATGATGAGTTCTTCGTCGCCGTCGCCATCGAGATCGGCGCACCACACGGCATGCCCCCATTTCAGATTTTCGTCGAGCACGGTCCGCTCCCACAGCGATGGTTCCGAGTTCGTTGGCGAAACTGGGGGGCGATAGACAACCACTTGAAAGCCATGCCAGGGCTCAATCGTGGCCAAGTAGCGGCCTTTGTCGGCCAGCTTGCCGAGCTTGATCTCGCTTGCGCCGCGGCTGGGCTTGGTCTGTTGGTTGCCGCTGCCGATGAGTCTGCGCGACCACTTGCCGCTCTCGTCGCGGCGCAACAAACTCACCCCTTCGAAGCTGGCGACCAAGAGATCGAGCTTGCCACGGCTGTCGAAGTCGACCGGCAGAAAATTGTGCGCAACGTGCAGATCGGCGTTGATGATCTCGGGCGTCCACGCGCCGCGCGGGTCGGCCGGAATCCGGTAGGACAGCATGCGCACCGCCGCGCTGGCATAGTCGGGCGCCTTGGTGTCCCGACCGAACAGCGGAACGACGATAAGCTCTGGCCGCCCGTCGCCGTCCAGGTCGGCAAAGCGAATGCGATGTGCCGTCGGTTCGGCGCCAATGGGGTGGACCGACCATGGTTCGTCGAGCGATTTGCCGCGAGATAGCCACTGCAAGCTTCCACTGGCGTGCGTATCCGACGGACGCCAGTCTGCGGCGAGCGCAAAATCCAAATGGCCGTCGCCATCGATATCGGCCTCGGCGATCGACACATTGTCGGCCTTCGTGGCGTGCTCGATCAATGTGTGCATGCGCCAGCTTGGGTTTTCGAACCACACCACGCGCCCGGTATCGACCACCACGATGTCCGGCCGGCTATCTTCGTTCACATCCACCAGTCGCACGGCATAGCCGACCGAGAGCTGGTTGAAGATCTCTTGCGTTCGAAACGAAAACTCCGCGGCAGTGGCCGGCAATTGTACGAGCAAACTGCAAAGCACTGTCAGGATCGAGCAACAGCGTGGTGGGTACATAAGTTCCTGGGCCGAATAGCGCATCAGGTGACGTGGGAGAGTCATGTGGGCGGTTGATTGCCAGTATACCCGGCTTCCCCGCGGACCTCATCTGCGGGGACCAAGTCGCTCGTGCGGCTTGCTGCTGAAGCTCAGAGCGCGAGTGGCGCGCGTCAACCGCGCGGGCGCTCGCGTGCCAGGCGGTTGAGCACCTCGACGCCGCGCTCGATGGTCGCGTCGCTGGCCGCATAGGAGATTCGGAAATGGGTGTCCCGCTGGCTAAAAATGTGGCCGGGAATGATGAGCAGCTTGTTTTCGATCGCCTTGTGGACGAACTGATCGCCCGTGCCCCAGGGACATTTTGGAAAAACGTAAAATGCCCCGCCGGGCCGGGCTAGCTCGAAGTCGTCGGCCAAAGCCGAGCAGATAAGGTCGCGCTTGCGGCGATAATCGGCCATGTGCCGCGACATGTCGACATCCAGCGCCGTAAGGCCCGCCCATTGCGCCGGCTGGGGAGCGCACACGAACGTATATTGCTGCATCTTGATCATCTGCGAGATCACTTCGGCTGGCCCATGCGCATAGCCCAGCCGCCAGCCGGTCATGGCATGGGTCTTGGAAAAACCATCGATGACGATCGTCTGCGGGTTGTAACGGGCCGGCGATACAAACGGTTCGTCGTAACAGAAGGTGCTGTAGATTTCGTCGCTGACGAGCGCGATGTTGCGCTCGGACGCCAGCCGGGCCAGGCCGCGAATTTCCTCGTCGCTGGCTACCGCGCCGGTGGGATTGCCTGGGCTGTTGAACAAGATGACCTTGGTTCGCTTGCTGATCGCTGCCGCGAGTTTGTCCAGGTGGATGCGAAAGTCGGGATAGGTGTCCACTGCCACGCAGGTTCCGCCCGCCAGGCCGATCAGCGGACGGTACATGACGAAGCAAGGATCGAACACGATGACTTCGTCACCGGGGTTCACCAGCGCCATGAGCGCCAGCACCAGGCCGCCGCTGGTGCCGCTGGTGATGACCACCTGGCGCGTGGTGTGTCCATATTCGGCCGCGATGCGCTCCTGCAATTTTTCGCGCAACGGAGCAATGCCCTGGGTCGGCGTGTAGCCATTCTTGCGGCCCTCGATCGCCTCGATTGCGGCGCGCTGCACTTCGGGCGGAACGTCGAAATCGGGCTGTCCAATCGAAAGATTGATCGGATCGGTCATCGCGGCGGCAAGATCGAAGACCTTGCGGATGCCGGAGCTATCAAAATGCTGGATGCGATCGGCGATCCATGGATGGCTCATCGGATTCCTCTACGGGGGCTTACCAGCGCCACGTCGCGCGAGCGAGGGCATCCCCGATTATTACTGCGCGGCTCATGCCGCGTCGAGCACGCGAGAAATCGGCCGATCCGATTGGCTGAGCAGTTTGAGCAGCAGCGTGAGGGTCACGAGCGCGTCGCAAACGGGCGGCTCGCCGCCGTACCAGAATCGCCCGTCGCCACCGATTCCGAAATTGGCTTTCGTTTCGAGCATCTGGTCATGCATCGCTTCGCGCGTGCGTGCCGACGAGTCGCTCAGATTTTGCGCGTCCGAAATTACGGCCGCGGGATTTTGTTGGCGGATATAGGCGACGAGCGCCTCGGCCAGTTGCCGGTGTTCGATGTGCAATCCGGCCTCGTCGAGCAGGGCGCAGGCCTCGCCATCTGTGTCGATCCAGATTCCGAAATCGGCCTGGCTGCCAGTCACGCTACGGCTCAGCCGCTGCGGGTCGTGAGTTGGGCGCGGGGACGGGTCGAGCGAGCTCGCTTCCGCGCGCGGACTGAGCGCCACGCAGGCGCTGTCTTTCGCCAGGCGACGCCAGAAACGGATCAAGGGTCCCGAGCTCGTATCGAGCACGAACCGCAGCGGACGCAAGGCGTGGTAGAGCGAAACGAGCGGCTCGATATACTCGTCGTCGCCGCACAGCCGCGCGGCTCGTCCGCCAGCACGCCGGGCCCGGCCCAGCTCGCCTGCTTCGAACAAGTGCGCTAGTGAATCGAGCTCCCCGGGGCACGACCAGGGCCGGCCGCTTGCGCCTGCAAACCGCACCAACAAAGGCGCCGCCGCCGAGCGTCCGATCCACATCGATGCGTGCGCGGCAGACTTGTGTGCCAGCGCAGCCAGCGCCGGGCCGGTCGTTGCTCCGGCTTCGATCGCGGTGCATCCATCCAGGCGCAGAGTTTCGCAGGCTACGGTCAGGCTCTCGGCCGTCGTCCAGTGCCCATCAAAACTAACCACAACCGCCGGACCGTCCCCGGCACCACGATGATCTTGCCATAGCCGATGGGCCAGCGTCCGCGCCAGGCGGCGCATGAGTGCCGGTTCGATCTCGTTAGGGTGGCCGGGATCGAATCCTTCGTCTCGCCAGGCACACTTGGGCAGCCCGCGGCGTTCGAGCTCGCCCCAGGCGCGGCGCTCGACGTCGGTGAGCAACTGAACGTCCGCGCGGTGAGCGCAGCGACGACAGGCCGGGTAGAAGCTGGCCAAGCGCGCCAAATGAACGGCGCGGTCGATAGGGTGCGTCTCGCCGGGGCAGGTGTATTGCTGCGCGCCGAGCGCGGCTAGCTCAAAAGTTTCTTCCATGAAACGACCGCGGGGAAAGTGCGGCTATACGTTCTCGTCAGCGCCTCGACGCATCTTGCGACGTGCGCGGCTGAGGGTTGGTCCGACGCTGTTTTCAGGCAGTCCTACGGCCGAGCTGATTTCCTGATAGCTTTTGCCTTCCAAGTGATACATGCGCACGATCTTGGCTTCCGCGCCGTCGAGCTCCGCCAACAGCCGCTCGACTTGCTCGCGGTCGCTGAAACGCTGCTCAGTCTCCGCGGACACCAGGGCCAGTTCGTCGGCCGGAGCATGATTCGTCGCGCGCACATGGTTGCGCTGCTTGAGCAGTTCGCTGACCACCACGCGCCGCGCCACCACGGTCAAATAAGTGGCCAGGCTGCTCTCGCCCCTGAAGTGCCGCAAAACGGACATGTCGTCCTTGATGACGGCCATGAAGACCTGGGCCACCAGGTCCTCGCGATCTTCGTTCGCCAGCCGCTGCGAGCGGCTTTGGGCCGAATGATTGACCACGTGAACGGCCAGGCCCATGAAGCGATCGACGAAATCTTCCCAAGCACGGGGCTTGCGCGCCAGGCAGCGCTGCAGAAGATTGCGGTCGATCTCGGAGAGTGCCACGAACGCGACCCCCTACCTAGCGCGCGGCGCTTGGGAAAATGGCCTGAAAACCTGCGTTCGCAGCGCGCCGAGTGCTTCGGAAAGCATTGACACCCTTGATTTTAAGTAGGACCGTCAATCGAAGCAAGCCTGACGCGTTTTCAGCCGATGATTGCTGCTATTGCCTTGCTTGACAGCCCGGAAAAGCAGCACTAGAATTCGCGCGAGCGGTCGGAAACATCGTTCAAGTTCTTGTATTTCAAGCACTTGACGCCTCAAGAACAGCTTGCGCTGGTTCTAACGGTCGGTTCAGGTCGGCTGCCATCGGAGTCTGCCGGCCGTACTTTGCATGTGGACGACCATCTACACCACGTGTTCGTTTGCCGCTTCGACTAAAGGAGAGATTTTTCGATGACTCACGTTGTTGCCGAGCCGTGCTTCGCTTGCAAATACACCGACTGCGTGGTGGTCTGCCCGGTCGAGTGCTTCTATGAGGGCGAGAAAATGCTCTACATCCATCCGGATGAGTGCATCGATTGCGAAGCGTGCGTGCCGGAGTGCCCGGTCGAAGCCATCTTTCACGAAGACAACCTTCCCGAGCAGTGGAAAGAGTTCACGCAGCTCAACGCCGAGATGTCGCCGCAGTGCCCGGTCATCACGGAGAAGAAAGAGCCGCTCGCCGGCGCCTAAACGGCGCGGGTTGTTTGCTGGCGTGGCGATCGCGGAGTGTCTCAGTAGCCTTCGTGCGCGCTAAGGATGCTGGCCGCCAAAAAGAGTTGATTGCGCGGAATCGACCCGCGCGGCGTGCGCGAAAACGGCTACTTTAGATCGACTGACCAGTACGCGCTGTCCAAGAACGTCTTCCAGCTCTCGTACTTGGGATTGCCGAGCTTGATTGCCAGTAGCGGGCTGCGCTTGGGCTTGGCCGGCTGACGAATCAGCTTCATGTGAGCTTCCTGCGGGGTGCGGCCACCCTTCTTCACGTTGCACGACACGCAACTGCACACGATGTTTTCCCAGCACGTCGTGCCGTTGCGGCTTTTGGGGACAACGTGGTCCAGGCTGAGCTCGCTGGTCGGAAAGCTCTTGCCGCAGTATTGACAACGATTGCCATCCCGCGCGAACAAATTGCGGCGGTTGAAGCGGATGGTTTGCTTGGGCACGCGGTCGAATGCTAGCAGCCGGATCACGCGCGGCACCTGGATTTCGAAGTTCACCGCCGAGATCCAGTCCTCGTGAGGCTCCTTGTAAGAAGCCTTCAGCTCGCTGATTTCACGCCAGGATTCGAAGCTGTAATTGGCGTACTGGCCCTCGTGGAAATGGATGACCTCGGCCAGTTCCCGGCACAACAGGCCGAAAGCGCGACGGACGTTGACGACGTGAACCGCCATATAGAAACGGTTGAGCACGAGCACGCTGGAGGACAGCGGACTGGCGGTTGACGCCGTACTCGTCATGAGACGCTCCCGCGTTTGATCGAAGGATGCGCGCGTTTGCCGCGCGCTGGCTGGAATTTCGCGAGCAAAATGTCGCGAACAGCCTAGGGCCCGCGGAGGGTAGAGAGCGAGCCCCACGCGGAGCTGGCCCTCTGGTGGTCTGTGCTATTGTAATCGCCCTAAAGTCGGCAGACTAGGGTACCTCAGCACCGGGTAGTGGTGTCAGGCACCACTACCCAGCACTGCAGTCAGGTTGGCTCAGCGACGGTCCTTCGAATACCCAGGGCGGCCGAGCAGGGGCCGGGCCATCAGACACCTGCGGGCAAAAAACCGGACTAGCGCCGCGCGCGATTGTCAAGCTCGTAGGGGCGCGAATTTCAAACGGCTTGTGCGTCTTCTAAAAAATGGCTTGAAATGTATTGCTCTGGTTTGTTCGGCCGCATTAGGATGGGACTCGTCGGGCGGATAACCGTTTCCAGGGACTGGAAGCCAAAACTTTGTCGTGGAGATGTGTTGATGATCCACTACACGTGTGATTGCTGCAAACGGGCGCTCGATCCGGACGACCTCCGCTATGTGGTTAAAATGGAGGTCTATGCGGCGTTCGACCCGGCAGCGATGGACGAAGCCGAGGACGATCGGGACCATCTGCAGGAAATACAAGAAATTCTGCAGCGCTCGGAAGACGCGGCTGACCCGCAAATCAGCCACGACGTGTACGAGCAGCTACGGTTCGACTTGTGCACCGAATGCCGCAAGAAGTTCATCAAGAACCCACTCGGCCGCGAGCACTCCAAGCAGTTCGACTTCAGCAAGAACTAAGTGCAGGATCGAGCTCCTTCCCGGCGGCGGCAATTTCGCCGTTCGCCCTACCGCACGCTGGCACTTTGCATCGTGCTGGCTTTGGTTGCCCTGTCGCGCTATTGGCATGGCGAGCCGCTCGAAGCGCCGCCCGATTTGGCCGAGGGCCTGCATCGCGTTTCGCGTGTCGTCGATGGCGACACGATCATTTTCGAGCCGCGGGTCGTCGTGCGCCTGATCGGCGTGAACACCCCCGAAACCGTCAAGCCCGAGCATCCTGTCGAGCGATTTGGGCCGGAAGCGAGCGAGTTCACGCGCGAGTTCTTAGGATCCGGCGAAGCGCGTCTGAGCTTCGATCGCGAGCGTTTGGACCGTTTTGGACGGCATCTGGCCTATGTGTGGGTTGGCGACCGGCTGCTCAATGAAGAGCTCGTGCGCGCGGGTCTGGCCCATTATGAGTCGCACTTCCATTACTCGCCGGCCATGAAGCGGCGCTTTCAGAAAGCCCAGCAAGAGGCTCGGGATGCGCATCGCGGAATATGGTCCGTCGAAGCGCCGGACAGAGCGGCTTGACCGCCGTCGGCGTTTTCTTGACGCCTTGCGCCGACCTCCGTTAGCATGGCCCCACTTCGTCGGGGCGCGAGCCAGAGCGGCATTCACCAGCAACTCCAGCCCGTTTTTTACATGGCCGAAACAAAAAAAGTTCGCGTGGCGATCGTGGGATTGGGTTTCGGAGCGGAGTTTATTCCGATCTACCAGAACCACCCGCATGCCGAGATGTATGCCGTCTGCCAGCGCAGTCCCCAAAAACTCGAACAACTAGGTAATGCGTTTGGGGTCGGGGTGCGCTATACCGACTTCAAAGACGTGCTGGCGGACCCCAAGGTCGACGCCATTCACATCAATACGCCGATTCCCGACCATGCCGCGCAAAGCCTGGCCGGGCTCAAAGCCGGCAAACACCTGGCGTGCACCGTGCCCATGGCCACGACCATCGATGAGTGCCGCGCGATCGTCGAAGCCCAGCGCGCTAGCGGCAAGTCCTACATGATGATGGAGACGGTCGTCTACAGCCGCGAATTCCTGTTCGTGAAGCAGCTTTACGACCAGGGCGTGCTCGGGCGCTTGCAATTCCTGCGCGGCTCGCATTTGCAGGAAATGGCCGGCTGGCCGGGCTATTGGGAAGGACTGCCGCCCATGCACTATGCCACGCACTGCGTCAGCCCTTGCTTGTGCCTGCCGGGCAAGCTGGCCGAGAGTGTCGTGTGCCATGGCTCAGGCCGAATCAGTCCCACGCTGGAATCAAAGTATGGGTCGCCGTTCGCCCTGGAGACCGCCACGTTCAAGATGCGCGAATCGGAGCTGTGTGCCGAGGTGACGCGCAGCCTGTTTGAGACGGCGCGGCAATACATCGAAAGCTTCGACGTCTATGCCGACAAGGTTTCCTTCGAATGGCCGCGCATTGAGCACGAACCGGCCGTTCTGCATCGCGGCGAAAAACCCGAGCGCGTCAACGTGCCTGACTTCGCCGATCGCCTGCCGGAAGGTATCCGCCGTTTCACCACCAAAGGCGTGTACGACGCTAAGGAAACCCAGCACCTCTCGTTCTTGCAAGGCAGCGGGCATGGCGGTTCACACCCCCATCTGGCCCACGAGTTCATCAGCGCGATTGTCGAAGGAAGGGCCCCGCGGCCCGACGCGGCAACCAGCGCCAACTGGACGATGACGGGCATCTGTGCCCACATGTCGGCCATGCAGGGCGGCCAGCGCGTGCCGATCCCGCAACTCTGATCGGGACAGCCGGCACGGGCATAAGGCGATGACCGGTTTTAACGGGCTTGCCGAGGGCGCGGCAGTGTAAGCTAGACTTGAGCCGGCGGAATTTGCCGCATTTCGTGGTATTTGAATCGCCCGTCGCTCGAAGTCTCTCGCTGGTTAGCCGTATGTCGATCGTGCTATTTGAGGACGAGCACGTTGGCGCGTTGGACCCGATCGCGCTGGGCAAACCCGCCTTCGCGATCACCTGCGGCGGGTACCGGCTGTTCGACATCGTCGATCAGCTTGGTTTGCCCGTGTCGGCTTATGTACGGCCGCACGTGCGCGAGGTTGCGGCGGCCGATTTTCCGTGGTATGCGATCGATAAGCCGCCGATCTCCGGAGCGAAATTGTGGATCAATGCGCGCCTGGTGCCGAGCGTGCGTACGCTTGCCGGCTTGCGAGATCTTTGGTCGGCTGGAAAAGGCACCGTCGTTCGGCAGGGCGAATCGGTCGCGGCCGCGCTGGTGCCCGATACCGCGAAGCAGCCGAGCATCGGCGAGCGCCTGCCGGCGGCCGGCGATTTCGACGGCGTGGGACTTGCCGTCGGCCAGCTTGAGCTGCCGATATTTGAATACCCGCACGACATTGTTCGGCATCATCTCACCACGTTCGCTGAGAACCTGGAACATCGTATCGCGCGAGGCGCCTACCACGAGCAGTCGACCGGCGTGTATTTGGCTCCCGATGCCAAGCTGGGGCAGTATTGCGTGACGGACACGCGTCGCGGTCCCATCGTGGTGGAATCCGGCGCCGAGATCGGCCCCTACTGCTACTTGAGCGGCCCGGTGTATGTGGGCGCCGGCGCGCGGGTGTTGGAACATGCCGCGCTCAAGGACGCCGTCTCGATCGGCCACACCGCCAAAGTGGGCGGCGAGGTGGAAGCCTCGATCATCGAGCGCTACACGAACAAACAGCATCACGGGTTCCTTGGCCACAGCTACCTGGGGAGCTGGATCAACCTGGGTGCGGGCACTTGCAACAGCGACCTGAAAAACACCTACGGCCAGGTGAATATGGAGTACCGCGGAACGAAGGTCGCCACCGGAATGCAATTCGTCGGAGCCATCGTCGGCGACTATGCCAAGACCGCCATCAACACCGGCATCTTCACTGGAAAGACCATCGGCGCTTGCAGCATGGTTTATGGATTTGTGACCACCAACGTCCCGAGCTTCGTCAACTATGCACGCCTGTTTGGCCAGGTGACCGAGGTTCCCGTGGAGGTCATGGCGTCAACGCAGCGGCGGATGTTCGAGCGGCGTCGGGTGACACAGCGCCCCATTGACATTCAACTACTACACGACATGTACGAGCTGACTCGCCACGAACGGCAGCGCTCGGGCGAAAGCATTTCGATTGAGCCGCTGTCGCTGTAGCGCGACCGAGCCGGCGCATCGCCTTGGCATGGGCGAAACGCACCATGCGGCCCCGTCCTGGGTCAACTATACTGGCGGCTGCCGCGCGCCGACGCTGGCGCGCGCACAGCGCAGGAGCTAGTCAGGTAATCGCGTCATGAGAATTGGCGAGGCCTACGGGCCGGGCAAATTTGGTTTATCGTTCGAGCTCTTTCCCCCGAAGTCGCCCTCTGGTGAAGAAGAGCTCTTCCACCACGTCGCGCGCCTGCAAGAGTTTCGCCCTGACTACATTACTTGCACGTACGGGGCAGGGGGCTCGACGCGCCACAAGACGCTCGACATTGTCGAGCAGGTGAACGCGCGATTCGGTTGCCCGGTGGCCTCGCACCTCACCTGTGTCGGTTCGACGGCTGACGAACTGCGGGAGTATCTGCGCGAAGCCAGCCGACGGGGCATCGGCAATATCGTGGCGCTGCGCGGCGATCCGCCCCAGGGGCAGACCCGCTTCACGTCAGTCGCTGGGGGCCTGTCCTACGCTAATGAGCTGGTCGCGCTCATCCGCGGCGAATTCTCCCAATTGGGCATCGCCGTGGCCGGCTATCCCGAGACGCACCGTGAGGCGCCCAGCCCGGAAGTCGACCTCGTCAACCTCAAGCGCAAGGTCGATGCTGGCGCTGACATCGTCATTACCCAGTTGTTCTATAAAAATGACGACTTCTTTCGATTCCGCGAGCGATGCGAGCGGGCCGGCATTCGCGTCCCGATCATCCCGGGCATTCTGCCGGTCACGAACCTGGCGCAGATCGAGCGGATCGTAGGTCTATGCGGGGCGACTTTGCCGCCCGGCTTTCAAGCGGCGTTTGCACGCTCGGGTGGCACGCCGGAGGATCAGTTTCGGGTCGGTGTGGACTTTGCGACTCGACAAGTCCGCGAGCTTGTCGAGAGCGGCGTGCCGGGCATGCACTTCTATGTGCTGAACAAATCGCGTGCTACCACCGACGTTCTCAATGCCGTGCGGCTTCCGCGGCGCTAGGGCCGCGGCTGCTCGGGGCACGCTTTGGCACGGGCCTTGCTTACCAGTCGTGCCAGCCGTCCCTCGGTTGAGCCGTGACTCGCTCGAGCGGCGTCTAAAGGGAAGTGGCAATTCCGACGCTCAAGAGACATGGTGCTCGGCGGTTCGGTTTGGCCCTAGGGACCGTCGATGCGCGAAAAGTCTTAACTCGGGCGCAAGCGGCGTTCGATACAGATCAGGGACAGTATGGTGGCCGGGGAATGACGTTGACCCCCGTTGGGGATTCGGTTATTGCTGGTCACGCTTAGGCGGTGGTGTTCAAGGAAGAAGTCGGCAAGACGCGACCACGCGCCCCTTTGAGTTACCTCCTGATTTGGTCGTATCGGTCCCCGGGTGACCGTTCGCCGATCATACCAAGGAGGTATACATGCCAAAGCTCGCTGCCCGGCCTGCCGGCCGGGCCAGGCCTGTTGCTCCCGCAACTTTCTTGCTGGGGGCATTGCCCATCGTCAGCTTCGTGAGCGGAGCTTATTGCCTAGGCCTGCACCCATTTGGCCAGGCGCCGCAGCAGGTGCTTGCTCCCTCGGGCATCGTGCTGATCTTGGCCTCCTTGGCGCAAGCTCGAGTTTTGTTCGTCGCCTGGAAAAATCGCGACACTCTCGAAGGACTTATCGAGCACCGTCGTATTTTGTCTGCGCTCGCAATTGGACTTGTCGGCTCATACATCTTCGCCGTAGCGCTCGCGCCGGGCCTTTATGGCGGCGCCGCGATGGCGGCCGCGTTTTCGGTGTTCGCGACCGTTTTGATATTGCCACTGGCGGCCTCGCCGCGCGCGCTTGCAGTTTGGAAGCACTGGACGAGTGGCCGCATCTCGCGGAGAACCGTGCGTGCGCTGGCCTGTTTGAGCATCGCGATTGTGTGCTGCGAAGCGGCCCTGCAACTCGAGCGAGTCGCCCGCGAGTATCGGGCGGACGCGGCGGCGCGTTTGCCACGCGTGCCCGCGGTCGTCAACGTAAGCATTACTCCAGCGCTCTTGGCCGATGAGCTGGATCTGCGGTTTGTAAGCATGAGCGCCGGGCGATTTCGCCTGGTGATCGTCGGCGAAGCAGCCCAACTCGGCGGCCCACCGTTGGCCTGCGTGGCGCGGCTGCAGCGCGATCTGCCGGGCTTGGAGATCGTCGCCGTGCCGCTCGAGCGAGCCTGGTCTTTAGGTGCGTCGGCCGATTTGGAGCAGAAAGTCGTGGCGGCCAGGCCCGATCTGGTTCTGGCAGTGGTCGGTGGCTGCGAAAACCTGGTACACGCCCCGGTCGCCCCAGGCTGGTTCGACTGGCGCGCCTGGGAGCTGTCCAAACGGCTGTTCCCCGCCGCGACGGCACCGGCCGACGTGGCGGATGCGTCGCAGCCATTGTCAGGCAACGCAAGCCCGGACGACACATTCGAAGCGTACCTGGATTGCCTGGTGCCAGAGCTGATCGCGTGTCGATCGCCTATCACCGTCGACATCGCCGCGCGGTGGCAGCGCAGCTTCCGCGCCATGGATGAGCTGAACCTGGCTTGCCGCGAACGCAATATTCCGATGAGCGTGGTGGCTCTGCCGAGCCGGATTCAACTCGATCCGGCGCTTTTCGAAATGGTCGTGCGGCGGACCGGCGGGACCCCCGAACAGTTTGACGTGGGGCTGCCGCAGCGCAGCCTGGCGGCCTATGCCGAAGAGCGTGGGATGCGCTGCCTCGACTTGTTGCCCCTTCTCCGTACGGAAGGGCGCAAGCTTTTTGGACGCAACACGGCCACTTGGAATGAGCGCGGCAACACCGCGGTGGCAGGCGCGATCGGGGGCTGGCTGGAGAGCTGCTATGGAAGCCAGCTAGCCTTGGCGGTTGGGTCGATCAATCGTTGAGTGTGCCTCGCTTCGTCGTGTGGCGCGCAAAATCGTTGTCTGTCGCGCAAGAAACAGGGGCCGCCCCGCACCGTGCAAGGCGGCCCCAACCAGGGAGAAACTCATGATTGCTTGCGAGCTATGCCTCTTGCACGATTTCGATCGGCGGCAGCTCGCCCTTGTCGAGAAAGCCCAACAGGCCTCGGCAACGACAGGGCTGCTGTAACTTCCGCACGGCCTTGGCCTCGATCTGACGAACGCGCTCGCGAGTGACCGAAAAGATCTTGCCCACTTCTTCCAGCGTGTAGGCATAGCCGTCGGTCAAGCCGTAACGCATCCGCAGAATCTCCCGCTCGCGGTGGTTCAAGCTTTGCATCACGTGCGCCAGGCGGTCCTTCAGAAGCTCCTGATTGAAACCGTACAGCGGATCGTCCTCGCGGTGGTCTTGCAGAAACTCGCCAAAGTAACTGTCGTCGTGATCGCCCACGGGCTGATCGAGCGACAAGGGCTGGCGCGCCATCTTCAAAATGCAGCGCGTATCTTCGAGCGACAAACCGGCCGCGGCGGCCGTTTGTTCGACCGTGGGCTCGCAGCCGTTCTGCTGAACCAGGTCGCGAGTCACCGTCCGCACCCGCGTCATGGCATCGATCATGTGCACCGGCACGCGAATCGTCCGGCTCTGGTCGGCAATCGCGCGGGTGATGGCCTGGCGAATCCACCAGGTGGCATAGGTCGAAAACTTGTATCCGCGGGCGCACTCAAATTTGTCGACAGCCCGCATCAGCCCGGTGTTGCCTTCTTGGATGAGATCCAAGAAGCTCAAGCCGCGGTTGCGGTATCGCTTGGCGATGGAGACCACCAGCCGCAAGTTGCCGGCCGAGAGCACGCGCTTGGCGGCGTCGTAATAGGTTTGCAGCTCATCGGTGCGGCGCACGCGGCGCAGCAGCGTGGCGGGACTTTCCGCGGCGACCCGCATCAGGTAGTGCAATTCGGCACGCAGGCTTTCCGTGCCTTCGATCCCATGCCGCGAGGCCGGCTCAGCCAACTGGGCGCGCAAGACGCGCATCCGCTCGGCTATTTCGGCGAGCTTCTCGAGCAGCGGCTGCAATCGTTGCGTGCGCAGATTCAATTCCTCGACCAGGCGCACGGCCCGATTGCGACGGCGGATCATGCGACGCCATGCTTCGTGCCGCTGTGCGGTGGGGTTCTTTTTCGAAATGGCGAAGCGGAAATCACGGCGGTTGGCCCGCAGCAGCATATCGAGCGTAGCCAGGTTCGGACCCAGGCGGCGCAAGATGCGCTTCTTTTCAGCCGTGTTCGTGACCGACACCTCGATCGTGCGGTCGAGCCGCAACGAGCCGTCGCGCACCTTTTCCAGCAGGGTGATCGCGCCTTGCAGCACGAAGTCGCTGGCCAACATGTTATGGCGGAACCGCGTGCGCGTGATCTCGATTTCACGGGCCGAGGCAATCTCTTCGGGCCGCGACAAAAGCGGAATCTCGCCCATCTGCATCAGGTACATGCGCACCGGATCGTCGATGCAGGCATCCGACCCGCCGATGTCGTCCAAGCCGACTTCTTCGGCTGCCGCCTCGAGCTGATCCGCCTCGGGCTCTTCGTCTTCGTCGAAAGCCTCGGCATCCGCGTCCGGGGCGGGATGCGTTGGAACTTCGTCGGTAAGCTCGATTCCGAAGCCGCCGCCGCTGACTTTCTTGCGTGCGGGTGACTTGGGGGCTCCGTTGCGGCCACGAGTTGGGGTGTTAGCAGCCGAGTTCTTGCGGGTCGCGATCTTTCGGGCTTGTTTCGCCAACGGCACACTCCTCACTGTGGGGCACGGTTCCGGGACAGGCGGTTGAACACCCGGGAAAAGCAGATCGAGTGCCAAGGGGGAGGTGGGTTCAATGGACATGAACGGCAAACCTTTGCGCACCAAGGATTTGAACGGGACAAAGCCAGCCCGACCGGCCGCTCGCGTGGCCGCCCCATGTTGTGTTCGAGCAACGCCTGGCCGCCGTGAGACGTGGTGTTTCGGCAGCAGTCTTCTGTCCTGTTCCGTATCCTGGCGCGCGAACGATTTGTCGCCGCGTCGGACTTACCAATACGTTCGTCGTAACCGGCGCGGACTATTGCCGCTTAGGGACAACGCGTTGTGTTTTTGCACTCGTGTACCGGATTCACGCGAGATACATTTCACGTGAGAGGCCGCATGCCACTCTCGAGAGCTCCCCGAGCGAGGGGCTCGCCCAGCTAATCCCCCGCGATTTCCCGCTCATTTTCGAGGCCGCGATGCACTTGCAAGCGAACCCTGCCATGAGCGAGTTGGTTCGCGAGATCGAGGCCGAAGAAGCCAAGATCCGGGAAGGCGGCGGCAAGGGGGCCATCGAACGTCAGCGCGGCAAAGGCCGCATGTTCGTGCGCGACCGGCTAGCCGCGCTTTTGGATCCAGGCAGCCCGTGGCTCGAGCTCGAGCTGTGGGCCGGCTGGGACATGTACTCCGAGTGGGGCGGCGCCCCTGCGGCCGGCGTCGTGTGCGGCATTGGAGTCATCGCTGGCCGGCGGCACATCGTCATCGCCAACGACGCCACCGTCAAAGCGGGCGCTTTTTTTCCGGCAACCACCAAAAAGGTGCTGCGCGCCCAACGCGTCGCCATGCAGAATCGGCTGCCGCTCGTGTACCTGGTCGATTCGGCGGGCGTTTTTTTACCCTTGCAGGAAGATGTCTTCCCCGACGAGGACGATTTCGGTCGTATCTTCCGCAACAACGCCGTGATCTCAGCCTCGGGCTTGGGGCAAATCTCGGCCATCATGGGCAATTGTGTCGCCGGTGGCGGCTATCTGCCCGTGCTGTGCGACAAGCTGCTGATGACCGAAGGATCGGGCTTGTATCTGGCTGGCCCGGCGCTTGTCAAAAGCGCGATAGGCCAGCAGGTTTCCAGCGAAGAGCTGGGAGGCGCGGAGATGCACGCGCAAGTCAGCGGCACAATCGACTATCGCGATCCAACCGACGAAGCCTGCCTCGAGCGCCTGCGGCGCCTGGCGGGTATGGTGCGTCCCGATGAAAGTGCGCCGGCCGCGCCGTTTACGCGCGCGCAGGCGGCATCCCCCGCGCGCCCAGGCACCGATTTGTATGACCTGGTGAGTCCCAATTCTCGCGACGAGTATGAAGTCCGCCAGGTGCTTGACTGCATCGTGGATGCGGGTAGCTGGGACGAATACAAATCGGAATATGGCCAGACGCTGGTGTGTGGCACGGCTCGCCTGGGCGGTTTTCCGATCGGCATCGTGGCGAACCAGCACCATCGCGTGCGGCCGGCCGACGGTCCGATTCAGTTCGGCAGCGTTTTGTATGTCGATAGCGCCGAAAAAGCAGCCCGCTTTGTCATGAATTGTAACCAGGATTGGTTGCCGATCCTGTTCCTGCAGGACGTCAATGGATTCATGGTTGGGCGAGACAGCGAGCGGGCAGGCATCATCAAGGCGGGCGCGAAGCTCGTCAATGCGATCAGCAATAGCCGCGTTCCGAAGATTACGGTGCTCGTCGGTGGATCGTATGGGGCCGGCAACTATGCCATGTGCGGCAAGGCGTTTGATCCACGTTTCATTTTCGCCTGGCCCAATGCCCGCTGCGCCGTCATGGGCGGAGAGCAGGCCACCTCAACCTTGTTGGACGTCACGGTCAAAAGCCTGGAGCGACAAGGTCACCAGGTGGATGCCGGCGAGCTTGCTCAATTGCGCGACACCGTCAAGTCCGCCTACGAGCGGGCCACCGATGTTCGCCATGCGGCCGCGCGGGGCTGGATCGATGCCATTCTCGACCCCGCCAAGACCCGCGATACGCTGATTTTTGCGCTGGAAGCCGCGACGCGGCACGCCGAAAATGAACCCTTCCGGCTGGGCGTGTTTCAAGTGTGATGCGTTTCGGCCATCGCGTCGTTCGAAACGCTGGCAATCGAGTACCGGGCAGGTTCACGAGTGGGCTGTCGAATTGGCAACGGGGCTGGCTTTCTCGGCGACAACCTGGATGCGCCACGCTTGCTGGCCGAGCGCGGCGAGCTCGACTATCTCACGCTCGAATATCTCTCCGAGCTGACGCTCTCCATCCTGGCCCGAGTTCGCGAAAAAACCCCCAGCGGCGGTTACGCGGGCGATTTCATCGAGGTGCTCTTAAGCCTGCTGCCCAGCTTGCGCGAGCAGCCGCGGCTCAAAATCATCACCAACGCCGGCGGCATGAATCCGCGGAGCTGCGCCATCGCCGCGGCCGCGACCTTGGTGAAGGCCGGGCTCGCCGAGGACCTGATCGGCGTGGTGACCGGCGACGACCTGGCCGCCGATTTGAAACGATTGCAAAGCCTAGGCTGCAAGTTCGAACACATGGATACGGGCGAGCCGCTCGACCTGGCCCGTTATTCGGTCGTGAGCGCGAATGCTTATCTTGGCGCAAAGCCAATCGCAGAAGCGCTGGCCGCGGGCGCACGCCTCGTGATTACCGGGCGGGTCGCCGATGCTTCGCTGACCTTAGGGCCGGCCATGCATGAGTTTGGCTGGTCGTGGACCGATTGGAACAAGCTCGCGGCCGCGACGGTCGCCGGTCACATCATCGAGTGCGGTGCCCAGGCCACCGGCGGGCTGTATCGACATTGGGAGCCGCTGGACCTGGGCCACGTCGGTTATCCCTTCGCTGACCTCGGCGCGGCGGGTGAGATCGCGATCAGCAAGCCAACCGGAACAGGCGGCGCGGTCACGAGAGACACGGTGATCGAGCAACTGCTTTATGAGATCGGCGACCCGGCCCACTACCTGACGCCCGACGTCGACGTTGACTTCACGACTTTGGACGTTCGTCAGGCCGGCAAAGACCGGGTGTGCGTTGAAGGGGCCTCGGGTCGGCCCGCTCCGAGCCACTACAAAGTGTCGCTGGCCTACAGGGCCGGGTTTACCGCGAGCGGCCAACTGCTGGTGTGCGGCCGCGATTGCCGTGGCAAGGCGCGCGCTTGCGGCGAAATGATCCTTGCGCGGCTGGCGACGGCGGGGTTCGAGTTTGACGATTCGCTGATCGAATGCCTGGGGGCTGGCGAGTCGGCGCCGGGCTTCGCGCCACAAGGGGACTTGCGCGAGGTGATGTTGCGGATCAGCGTGCGCGACCGCCGTCGCGAAGCGGTGGAGCGCTTCACCAAGGAAATCGCCCCCTTGATCACCAACGGACCGCCCGGACTGGCCGGCTATGCGAGCGGCCGCAGTTCCGTGCGCGGCGTGTTCGCCTATTGGCCTACGCTGGTACCCAAGGAACTGCTCCAGCCGGCCGTGGAAGTTCAAACGGCGTCGCAGTGGGCAGCCGCCGCAACAAGCCCCACCAGATAGCGTGAACTAGCGAATGAATCCCGCAGCGGACACGATTACTCTCGGCCAGGTTGCTCACGCCCGCAGCGGCGACAAGGGCAACCATGCCAACATCGGCGTGGCGGCATATACCGCGGCCGGATTCGAGTTTCTCAAGCGCGAGCTGAGCACCCAGCGCGTGCGAGATTTTTTTGATTCGCTCTCGCCCACGCGAGTTGAGCGGTTCGAGCTGCCAAAGCTCTTTGCCTTTAACTTCCTGCTATACAATGCCCTGGCAGGAGGGGCAAGCCAGTCCTTGCGCATCGACACGCAAGGCAAATTGTTGGGCACGGCCATACTCGAGCTCACTTTGCCGCGCCCCGAAAACTTGCGCGAGCTGGAACGCCCGCTTGACTGACATTTGGGCACCAACGGGACTGGCCGTCATGGAACCTTTGACCAAGCTGCAAGTTCACGGGTCGACCGCCACGTTGACCCTTAACCGCCCCGACAAGCGGAATGCGCTGTCGCGCGAACTCATCAAGGAGCTGCGGCAGGCGCTGGACGACGTGCACCAAGAACGACGCGTGCGGGGCGTCGTGCTGACTGCGGCGGGCAATGTGTTCTGCGCCGGGATGGATCTCTCCGAGATGTTGTTGGCCGCCGACCAGGACGATCGACACCAGCAGTGGCAAGTCGATTCCAGTGAATATCACGACCTGATCGAAGCAATGCTGCGGTTTCCCAAGCCGCTTATCGCCGCCGTGAATGGTCCGGCGGTGGCGGGGGGCGCGGGACTGGTCATGGCGTGCGACCTGGTCGTGGCCAGCCAGTCCGCGACGTTCGGCTTCCCCGAACCCCGCCGCGGCGTTGTGGCCGGCATGGTCGCGCCGCTGTTGGCGTTTCGCATCGGCGGAGCGCGGGCGGCGTACCTGCTTCTCACGGCTGAATCGATCGATGCCGATGAGGCGCATCGCTATGGCATCTTTCACGAGATCGTGCCGGCGGAAAAAACCTGGGCCAGAGCCAACGAGCTGGTTGGGCAAATCGCTCAGAGCGCGCCCGAAGCCGTGCAGATGACCAAGCGGCTCTTAAACGAGACGATCGGCGAGGCATTGTTGTCGCAGTTGGCCGCGGGAACCGCCGTCAGCGCCACGAGCCGTACCACCGAAGCCGCTGCCGAAGGGCTGAAGGCGTTTCGCGAGAAGCGCGCGCCGAAGTGGTGGTAGCGGGCGAGTGCCGGGCGTCAAATCGACAAGCGCGCTCGAGCGGCAGCGGCGGGATCGAGCCGCCCATCGTGCAACGCCGAGGCGACAAGGATCGCATCGCATCCAGCGCGATCGAAGGCGCGAATGTCCTGCCACGATCGCACCCCGCCGCCTGACGTGAGCTCGAGATCGGCGATCTCGAGATCATCGGCCAGGCTACGCATCGCGCGGCATAATGGCAAGGTGACCGGACCCTGGCCGATTCCAATGGCACGCAGATCAAGAAGAATGAATCGACGCACGCCGGCCCGCAGCGCCACGCACGCGATTTGAAACGCGGACAATCCGGCCCACGCTTGCGAGCCGATGCGGGGCGAGCCGGCGTCCATATCCAGGCTGAACACAAGCCGCTCGGCGCCCACGCACTCAACCAGATCCGCGAGAGCCGTGGGGGATTCCAGCGTTTCGAGCCCAGCAATGACGCTGTGCATACGGCGTCCAGCGGTTTGATATCGCAGCAGCGGCCCTGCGTGTTCGGCATTGCGAAGGCCACAATCGATCCACAATTCAAGGTTTCGGGCTAGCAGCAGGTTGTAGATCCGCCACGATGGTTCACCGCCTTGGATGGCATCGAGGTCGGCCACGTAGACAGCCGAAAAATTCGCTCGCGCGAGTCCATCCGCGATGCTGGCCGGAGAAGCGTCGGGCGCAAGGCAGCTTTGGATAGGTTTGTAGGTCTCGCGCCGGCCACCCACGCCGCGGACCACGATTCCCTGCAGCAAGTCAATGACGGGCAGAATTCGCATCGTGCGCGGCTGAAACTCGTTGGCGAGAGATTCGATCCGTCGGCGGCAATCACTCGGCCTGCGCGCTTTGAGGACGGTAGAGAGGCATGTAGCGGTAGTAGACTTCGAGCGTCATGGCCGCCATCGCGGTACAGTATAGCCGCCCACCGGCGCGGGCTCCGTCATCGGAGCCATCCAGAAACCAGCTACCCGCCTCGTGCCCCTTGGTTGCTTGGGTCTCGATCAGGTAATCGCGCATCACCGCATTCCAGCGCTGCCAGGGGTATCCGGCGTAATGATGCATGACCTGCGTGGCGTAATAGTTGTAGTACATGTTGTTCTTCATGGCGGTCTTGTCGGTGGAGGGGCCGAGCTGCGTTAGCGCTTGCACCCCTTTCTGTAAGGCACGAGCCTCGTGCTTCCAGCCCAGGTACATGCGGCACAAGAGTCCGATGGCGGTGGTTGCGGGCCGGCGAGTCTCGGGCCTTTGATAGCCATAGACCGCGCCGTGGTCCCCCTGCACATAATCGAGAAAGTAGCCCGCCTTGCGCATGGTGTTCGGCGGAACTCGCAGGTAGGCCATCTGGGCACTCTTGAGGGCCATGAGCTGCCAGCCGACCACGGAGGTATCGCCGGGCGTTTGAGGTTGGTAACGCCAGCCGCCTCCCTGTGGATCTTGTGCAAACACAATGAAGTTGACCGCTGCCTGGGCGGGCGCTTCGAGTGCCGCGTCGTGAGTCATGCCATACGCTTCGCACAACACGATGGAAGCCAAACCATGGGCGTACATCGTGCCACTGGGGTCCCACAAGCTGCCATTGGCCTGCGCTTGCTCGAAGCGAGTCAGATACTTGATCCCCTGCTCGATGGTTCGCTTGTATTGGCCTTCTCGATGGGTCTGTCCCGTGCCCAGGAAGGGGAGTAGCGCCAGCGCTGTGGCGGCGACGCGGCTGCCGTTGAAGCCCTCGTCGCCACACCGGTCGTGGCATTTGGGAGCGGCGCCATGCTCGAACGACCAACTTCCGTCATAGCTTTGATGCTCCGACAGCCAATGCAGCGCAAGCGCCACGGCACGTTCGCTTTCCTCGCTGCCGCCTTCGGACCGCACCAGGGACGCGCGGCTAGCGCCGTTGAGTCGCATCTCCAGTCCGCTGCCAGGGCCGGTGCCGTCACCGGCTCCTGAGCCGTTTCCGTTTCCCTGTCCACCGCCGCCCGCCAGCTTGCCGTCGATATCCGTGTCGCCAAGCTTGGCGCTGATCGGACCGATGGTTTCGGCGATGGTGTCGGTGGCGATGGGAAGCTCGAGTGGTTGCTCCGGGCTGAGTGACTCGGCGACCGGCAAATCCTCAGAGAGCTGCATGAGCTCGTCGCCGCCGCCGGCTACGTCTCCGATCGAGCCCCCCTCGTCTTCGCCGGTCGCAACCGATGTATCCGATCCCATGAAGCCGGCCTGGTGGACCGTGGTAACGAGCGCAAGAAACAGTACGAGCAACAGATGCAGGACGGTGCTGACGAGCCAACTGGGCGCCTGCGCCCACCACAGCCGCCAGAAGGAATCGTGTGGTTCGAGGATCTCGGCCCCGGCGGCATCATCGTCGTCGACCGACGCCGGCTGAGCGCCCGCTTGCTCACTCAGGCGCGAGCCCGCTGGGGCGTGGCGGCTGGCCAGCTCCGCCGAATCCGGTTCGGGCGGATGCGTAGCGCCATTTCGCAGCAAATCGTCAGCGATCCGCGCGCGGTCTGTCATCGCTGACCCCACGGATCAATGGATCTCTGCTTGGCGGCGCGGGTCTGTAGCATCGCTCCGCAAGACCTTAGCTGACGGGCCTCGTGGTCGCGCTACTGGCTCCAACATGCTCGCGCGACGTGACTGTTCCTACTTCCAGTCTATGCAACCAGCGAGCGGATTGACACCATTGGGCGAGGGGCATCGAGAGGACGCCGAGAAATGCCGCCGCGGCATCGTGCCGCGAGCGGCACGCTACCAGGTGCATCCGCCAGAACTCGTGCGTTCGTTAGAACCGGACCCGGGGTCGGAGCAGCCGACGCTCAGCATGGCCGGCCGTGGGGCAAGCCGCTGGAGCGGACCCGATTGCGGCGAGGCAATTGAGCGAGCGCCACGATGAGATCGTCATCCTGGCGATCGGTTGACCCCTTCGCCAGGCAAGTCGTCAAGAAGCCAAGCGCGGCTGCAAATCCAAGCGTCTTGGAACTTGCCAGCGAAGTGGTCGGTTCCGGCGATTCATCGAGCCATTGGTCGGCCGCGAAGCACGCTTCGTGAGCCGCCGCAAGTGCCACTCCAGGCTGCTCAGGCGCGAAAGCACCCCAGCCTGCGAGCGGTTGTTCGGCTGCGAATAACTCAGAGTCAATCACGCGCGCGAAGTCGATCGCACGCGCACCGCGATGGCGGAACGAATTCCACGGGATGTCGTTCGAGGGCGCCTCATTGGGGACCTGGCCTGGTTCCCGGGTGGGCTCTGGCTCTTCGGTGTCCTGCTCGGTTTCGGTTTGCTGCAAGCTTTCCAGATGGCGGCTCGATACGACCTGCAGCAAGGCAGTCTGACCGGCGGCTTGGACCGTGCCCGTTTGGGTCGCGGTCCCACTGGCAACGATGTTTTCACTGCCGGAGGATCTTGCATCACTGGCATCGGACGGCGCGGGGGTGGGTGGCACGGCGGCCGCGATCACCACCGTGTCGACTGTGTCGCTGTCGATGGCCGCGGCGCTTCCAATCGGAATCAACCACCAGCGGTGATTCCAGTACACCAGCTCATACCGTTGCGATGGGCTCGGCTGCGTAACGACTGGCTGGGTGGTGCCCGTCGATTGCGTTGTGCCGGCCGTGTTGGTGCCACCCGAGGTGACCGCCGCGCTGCCCACCAGGTCGCGAATTACGGAGCTCGCGATGGGGCTGCCGCGACCGGTGACCAGGTCATAGCCCGCCTTGGCGGCATAGCCGTTGCTGCCCGATACCACGTCGCGAAAATCGGTGCTCGCGAGCGAATACAAGTTCGATTGCGCGCCGGACAATGCCGCCTGCCCTGACAATGCCCGACCTTGATTGGCGATCGCGACTAAAGCGGCCCACTGCGGAGCGCCCGCGCTGGTGCCACCAATCTCGAACCAGCCGCTGCGGCCGCCAACGGAGACCGTATCGTAAACCGCGAATCCCGTGTTCGGGTTGGCGTTGTAACTGACGTCGGGACTGGTGCGGACACCGGTGGTTTGCACCGTGCGCTGGAAGGTGGGCTCGGTCTCAAAACGGCTGTAGCCGCCGCCGCTGCCGCTCCACGCGGTTTCGCTGCCCGAGGAAGAAAGCGTGGTTCCACCAACGGCCATGACGTTCGGGGATACTGCGGGCCACGTGGCTTGAGCGCCGCTGTCGCCGGCCGACGCGATGAAGGTCACGGGGGTGTGACCGGCCGGGGTGGTGAAGTACTGATCGTACTGCCGTTCGCTGCTGAACTCGCCGCTGCCCCAGCTCATCGAGACAACCGACACGCCGGGGTAGTTTCTTGCAGTGTTGACGGCGGCCATCAAGTCGGCGATCGAGCTGCTGTTGGCCTCGACCAGCACGATGTTGGCGCCCGGCGCCATGGCGTGCGCCCATTCGACGTCGAGGGCGATCTCTTGCGACCAGCCGGCGTCGGTGGCCGGCAGCCTGGTGCCGCCGGTCTGATTGATGACGGTCAGCTTGGGGTCGGGCAACCCAAAGGTGGTATCAAAGACATGCAGGTCGGACGCGATGTTCGGGTCGTTGTAGGCGTCGACAATCGCGATCGTCTGGCCGGTGCCGTCGCCTTGGATGCTGCCGTTGAACGTGACGCCAGAAAACGAATAGAGCTGCTTGACCTGGGCCGGCGTGTAGCCGCGCGGCGTCGGGTTGGTGACGGCCAGCGGGTCGATGGCTGGTTGGGCAAGGATGCTATCGACAACGCTGATGGCCGAAAGCAGGGCGCGCGATTCAAGCGGTTCAAGCTGCCGCAGGCGACGGCCACCGCGTGGTTTCTTGCGTGGGGTCGGCCGCCGACGAGATCGCAGGCGCAACATGCTTAGCTCCATCCAATACTTGCCCCAAGCATCTCTGATCATCTGATTAAATGTCGGGGCGACTAGGGTCAAGTGCAAATGCCGGGGGGAAGGAGGGCACGCCGGGCCCACTTAAGACCCGCTCGACTGAGGTGCTGGCTCTCTCCGTTCCGGCGGCGCGAGCGCGCTTACCAAGACATACGCAAGCAGGGACGAAAAGCGCGCGCGAAAAGTTGTTGTGGATCTCTATTTTTTCACCTACGCGGACTGACGTTTGGATAGCGCAAAAACATTTGACACGACGTCGGCCTACCGCCTAGGATGAGATTTCTGGTGCCACCATTTTTTTCCCATCAGGTCGGCACGGCTGGGCATCTCGGGGACGGAGCTTGCTCGTGCGAAAGAGACGAATAAGAGGCAAGTCTCGCCGCCTGTCGGCGACCGAAAATCTACTCGCGGTGGAATATCTGGAGAGCCGGCTGGCGTTGAGCCATGCGCCGCTGGGGGTCGAAGACTTCGGCGTATTTTCAGTCGAACCCAGCATGCCGGTGCCGGATGGCCGTAATCAGACCCAGTATGCGCCTATCTTGCATGGCGACGCCGCGCCAGGTTGGGATAGCAGTGTGGCTCGCGGGCCCATAACTGGCTCGACCTTTGTCAGCGACCCGCGGCACGACAGCGCGCCGGGTTTTTCTGCTCCGGCGATGGCCTTTGCTTCACTTCGCGACGCGCCCAATTTTTCGCCAGTCGTCGTGGTGTTTGTCGTCCAGGAAGTGTACGTGCCCGCGCCTGTGATCGAGATCAGCGCTTTGCCGCAAACGGTCATCGAGCGCGCGGGCGCGGCAGCGCGGAATGATGCTTCAGCCGGCACGGCGGTGGGTGCCCACCTGGCTCTGCCCGCCGTAAACGTGGCCCAGCGCGCCGCTGAGGTCCCGATTCTTCGAGCGGAGTTAGCAGCCGAGGCAAACAATGCGCCAGTCGCCGCGGGCGTTGATTTGACGAACGGGCCTGGACCTAACGCGACGGTGGTCAACGTTCATCCGTCGGCCGCCAACGTGCCATCGAACGGTGCGATGCTGCTGACGCCTGGCTCGACAAACAATATCGAACGCGCGGGCGGCTTATCGTCCGACGAAGCGCAGCCGCCGGCCTCCAACTCGCAAGAGAATTTACAACAGTCCGCG
>DATJEN010000294.1:0-3490 GCA_035496575.1 Pirellulales bacterium | reverse complement strand
CCCAGGAACAAACAACTAATCGAGAAGATGCCGAAGGTGTTCCGTTGCCCCGCGTCGCGGTCACCCGCAGGTACGACTATCTATCAGACGCCTCGCGGCATCAGGACCGCCTTTCCGGGTGCTGAAGGAATTCCGATCAGTAAGTTCACTGATGGCACGTCGATGACAATTGCCATCGTGGAGGTCAATGACACGTTGGCCGTGCCCTGGACCAAACCCGACGATTGGAATCTTAACCTTGCCAAGCCATCCGGTGGATTAGGTGGACATTTTGAAGGCGGATTCCTGACAGAATTCTGCGATGGCTCTCGTCATTTCCTTCCCAACACGATCAAGCCTGAGGTACTGATCGCGTTATTTACGCGAGCCGGGGGTGAGATCGTCGACAGGCCGGACTAGCGGTGGCACACAGTGCTGGATACCAGTCAATGTGACGAGCGAAAATGCAAGTCTCACGCACGAAAGCGAACTGGATCTTCAACATAGCCGGCGCGGTGATGATCGTCTCGCTAGTCGGCAGTGTCGGGATCCCGCTACTTGTGCCACAGCCAACTTCCGTGCATTGGGGAGTTCTTCAAAAAGCGTCTTTCATCGCCAATGTGATTTTCTGGATCGTTTTTACGTGGATGCTCTTTTTCCTTCCGAGGGCCGAAGGGCGATACGAGACGACCACAGCAACTATCTTGTTGAGCACGTGGATAGTGAATGGCTTCATCTTGAGCATTTTCCTGCTCGGCTTAATCGCTTACTGCTTTAATCTGCTTTAGTTGAAGACTGCAATGCTCACAAACCAGAAAAAAAGAGAACTGAACCATCAAGCCAAAGAAGAAGAATGGGGATGCAGGCCAAATGATATGGCCCATGAGCATGAGTCTCGCAAAGCGCTTTTGGATTCCCTTGGTTTTGGTGTTCGCTCACGCGCTCCTAGTCGCACTGGTGGCAACCGAGATCGCATTAAGCTCGGATGATCCCGAGGCCGGAATGATTTGGATCGCACTCGTGTTGATCGATGTTCCAATCCTCTGGTGGTGCCCACTTCCTTTGATTTTCACTTCCGACGCACTGCTTCCGTGGACCATCCTAGTTGCCGGGACAATCCAGTGGAGCATCGTCGGCCTGGCACTTCAGCAAGTCGTGAAGTGGCTGCGAAATGTTCATCGACCTAAAAAGCCTGAGCCGGCCCCGTAAGTCGCAGATGAGACAACTAAACGGACCCGCGTTTGATCGAACCCTACGCTGTAAGGTTTGTTCTCTCCCCAGCGACCCCCTTCTAACGCCCGCGGATTCCCGCCCGTAGCTCCGTGTTGCTGCTGTAAGATCCCATGTAAACATGGTCGTCAACCTCGCGGCACTTCGTGCCGGCGCGGGATCGAGTCGCTCGCGCCGGGTTTTGCGACGCAACAGGCGGCGGCGCGACACGCCCATGCGAGCCGCTCGGGCGGCGAACGACCTTCGACGAGCCCGGCCAGGTAATAGCCCAGGAAAGTATCCCCCGCGGCAGTCGTGTCGACCACCTGCGTCTTGGTGGCCGCCTGCGCCAGGTGCCAGTCTGATCCGCGCGCGATCGCGCCTTGCGCGCCGCGCGTGAGGACAACTTCACAGTTGGGCCACCGCTCGCTGCACGACCGCAACTGGCCCTCGGCATCCTCCAGGCCAGTCAACGCGGCGGCCTCTGTTTCGTTTACCACTAGCAGGTCGACGGACTCGAGCGGGCAATCAAGAACGGAATCGGTCATGGGCGCCGGGTTGAATGCGACTCTCAGCCCGCGAGTTTTTGCCATGCGGATGGCATCCGCGACCTGGCTGGTTTCATTTTGAGTCAAGAACCAGTCGCCAGGTCGGCTGTCGGCAAGTGCGCGTTCGATATCGTCGCGGGTGATCGCGTGATTCGCGCCTGGATCGAGGACGATGGCGTTCTGGCCCGTATCGTCGACCTGGATGATGGCCTGCCCGGTTGGCTCGGCGGCAACCTGAACGTGGCTGACGTCAACGGCCTCGCTCGCCAGCAGGTCGAGCAGCCAGCGCCCGTCTTCGCCGACGCGTCCGATGTGCATCACCTTTGCGCCGGCGCGGGCAAGCGCGATCGACTGGTTCGCCCCTTTGCCTCCGGCGAAAGTCGCCACCGATTGGCTGGCCAGCGTTTCACCCGGCCGCACGATGCGCGGAACCTGAAACACGCGATCGAGATTGATCGAACCCAGATTCCAGACGTGCATGAGCGCTTGACTCGTCTAGCGAGCTCCGGCTCGAGCCGCCGGCACGAAGATGTCGACCTGGCTGTGCATGGTGTACAGCCGCGTGACGCCCGCTTCGCTAAAGAACACGCCGCTCGAATGGTCCGGCCCGATGACGGGATTGTCGGGATACTTTTGCCAATGGATCAAGTCCGTCGAACGTGCCAGGCACGTGCTCCAGGTGCGCGGCGGTTTTTCGTCTCCGCTGCCATGGTAGAACGCAAAATAGTCTTTGCCTCGTTTGATAACCTGGTTGAGCGCGATCATGTTCCGGTCGTATTTTTCGGGTCCCGGCAACAGCACGGGCGCATCCTGCACGTTCGTGAACACGCGCAGGTCGCTTGATCTCGCCAACCACACGCCCGCATCCGCGCGTTCGTAGAACAGATGCCAAGTGTTGTCTTCGAACCAGGCGGTCGGCGTGCCGAAGGGTCCTGGTGAAAGTGGCTCGCCGGCGTGGGTGCGAATATTCAATTTTCCGCGCAGTTCCCAATTCACGCCGTCTTTCGATACCAAAAGCTGCGCTTCGTCGTTCAATCCTTCGGCGAACATGAAATAGGTGTCGCCCTGCTTGACGACCATCATGTCCTCGACCCAATGATCGCGGACGATTGGATTCTCCGGCCAGCGCGTCCAGTGCAAGCCATCGGACGACGTGGCGTAGCCGAGCTGCTTGATTCCCTCGCGCGTGCCGTCGTAGCCGGTGTACCACAGCGAATAGGTATTGCCTTCGCGCATGATCCAGCCGCGTTCGCGAATCTTGGCGTCCCAAGCGCCAGGCCCGCCGCCTTGGAACACTGGATTGCCTGGCAGCGGAGCCCAACTGACCAGGTCGGCTGGAAAAGCTCGCGAAGTGGCAGGCTCGGCGGTCGCGGCTTGCTGAGCGGTGGCCGATTTTCCACCCGTGACCAGAAGCACGGCCAGCAGAATGGTCCAAGCGCCTAGCCGAGGTGCCAACATGTTAGGTCCATTAGCGAAAGATAAGAGTCACTTGCGAGCATCTTAACCAGCGGCAGCCTGCTGAGCGACGTGGAATGCAATGGCCCTATCGTTTGGCCGCTCGACCATGTTTAAGGCGGCGGGTAAAATCGTGCCACGCGCCATTTCGGCCCCGTCCTGACCGAATCGCGGCGACAACTCTCCTTGCTGGGCGGCGCCTGTTCCGCCACTTGCATGCCGCTCGCCATCCGCTGCTCGAACCTGGTGAAGCGATACGACGCGCGCCCTCCGGTCGATGCCGTGCGTGGGCTCGATTT
>DATJEN010000293.1:0-9333 GCA_035496575.1 Pirellulales bacterium | reverse complement strand
CGGCAAAGGCACCGTGCAGAGCCTGCTGGATTTGGGCCAGAAGCTGTTCCGCGGGTTGCCGAACGCCCCGCAACTGGGAGCGCTCAAGATCACGATGCAGCAATTCTATCGCCCGGATGGCGACAGCACGCAAAGCCGTGGCGTGTTGGCCGACGTGCCGCTGCCTTCGATCAGCAGCCAGTTGGATGTTGGCGAATCGAGCTTGGATTACGCCCTGAAGTTCGATCACGTGGATGCCGTCAAGCACCCGCGCTATAACCTGGTCGACAACCGCCTGATCGAGCAATTGAAGAACACTTCCGCCGCGCGGCGCAAGGATTCCAAGGATTTCCAGAAGGTGACGCGCGATATCGCCCGCTTCAACGAGCAGAAGGAAAAGAAGCGCATCTCGCTCAACAAGGAAAAATTCCTGGCCGATAAGGCCGAGCTGACGGCCGAGAAGCAGGAAGAGAAAGAGCTTGAAGAGCAGAACGACCCGAATCGCCCCGTGGTCAAGCGAGACTACTACTTCAACGAAGTGCTCGCGATTACGGCTGACTACGTGTCGATGCTATCCGGTCCGCACCCCACCGCGACCACCAACGCGGTCGGCAAGCGGTAATCTCAGGTAAGCCTCAGGCGTAACCCGTCGTAGGCCAGCTCCATCCCCTCGGGCAGGGCCGCGTTCGTGGCCTCGTGCTCAAGGTCGTGCGACAGGTGCGTAAATAGCGTTCGCTTGGCGCCCAGCCCCTTTGCCACTTCGACGGCCTGCTCCAAACTGTAGTGCGTCGGGTGCGGCTTGTGGCGCAGCGAGTCCAGCACCAGCACGTCCAGCCCCTGCAAAAGTGCCAGGCTTTCTGGCGGGATGTAGTTGGTGTCGGTGCAATAGGCAATATTGCCGAAGCGAAATCCCAGCACGCGGAAGTGGCCATGCGCCAGCCGCATGGGAATGACCTGAAACCCCAGCACCTCGAAGGGCTCTAAGCCGATCCGCACGAACTCGATCTGCGGCACGCCCCCGGCATAGTGCTTGGCTTCCTCCAGAAACGCATAGTCGAAGGACTTGCGGATGCGATCCTCCACCTGCTCTTCGCAGTAGATGGGCATCGCGTGACCGAGGTAGTAGGGAAACAGCCGCAGGTCATCCAGCCCGAACACGTGATCGGCATGGTCGTGGGTGAACAGGGTGGCGTGTACGATCCCAATCTTCTCGCGCAGTAGCTGCGTGCGCAGGTCGGGAGTGGTATCGACCAGCAGGTTACCGCCAGGCAGGCCCAGCACCAGCGAGCAGCGCAGGCGGTTGTTGCGTGGGTTGGTGCTGGTGCAGGTTGGGCAGCCGCAACCGATCACCGGAACGCCAATCGAGGTGCCGGTTCCCAGGAAGACGAGCTCGCCCGTCAAGTCGGTGGTGGCGACGGATCGGGTCAAGGAGTGGGGAACCTAAGTGGGGCGACAGTCTGGGATTCAGAACGCGAGGTCAGTTGGGCGATAGTTTGCCGATTGGTGGCAAACAAGACCGCGGCGGCAGCGGTTTGAGCCCTGCCGCCGCGCGAACAAGCGTTATTGACCATACGTAAAAATCGTTATAAATTACGGTGCTTATGAAGCTTGCGCACTCCTGGACTCCGCCGGACCCCAGGAACAAAGCATCTTGTGCGTCACGCGTCTGTTGAGCGCAAATCCTATCCTCCGGCTGCAACGGGTTCTCCTACCCCATGGAAGTTCTAGAACGCATTTGGGAAGTCATCGGCGGGTTCTTCACGGCCCTGGGTTCGGGCCTGGAGCGGGGGATCACCTCGCTGTTTGGCTCTTCAAACGCCAGGTTTATCAAGAAGTTACAGCCGCAAGTCGACGCTATCAACGCCCTGGAAGCCAAATTCGCGGCGCTGAGCGACGAGGAGCTGCACGGACAGACCGCGCTTTTTCGCAAACGCCTGGCCGCCGGCGAGACGCTCGACGGCCTGCTCGTCGAAGCCTTTGCCGCCTGCCGTGAAAGCGGACGCCGGCACCTGAGCATGCGCCACTATGACGTCCAGTTAATGGGCGGCATGATTCTGCACGGCGGCAATATCGCCGAAATGGTCACCGGCGAAGGCAAAACCTTGGTGGCAACCTTGCCCGCCTATCTCAACGCCCTGGCCGGCCGGGGCGTGCACGTCGTGACGGTCAACGACTACCTGGCCCGCCGCGACATGGAATGGATGGGCCCGTTGTACATGGGCCTGGGGATGACCGTCGGGAACATCCAAAGCGGGATGGACTCTGGCGAGCGGCAAAAGTCCTATGCCTGCGACATCACCTACGGCACCAACAACGAGTTTGGCTTCGACTATCTGCGCGACAACATGCGGCCCGCCGCCCGTGACGATGAGCGATACCCCAAGCACTTGCAACAGGCGCAGGGCAAGCTGTTCTTTGCGATCATCGACGAAGTCGACAACATTCTGATCGACGAGGCGCGCACCCCGCTGATCATCGCCGGCCCCGCGCACGACGACGTGAGCCGCTATAGCCAGGCGGACAAGATCGCCCGCCAGTTGCAAAAAGATACTCACTTCGAGATCAAGGAAAAGGAACATACGGTCCATCTGACGGACGAGGGCGTGCGCGCGGCCGAAAAGCTGGCCGGCGTCGAGAGCTTCTACACGTCGGGCCATATGGAGTGGCCGCACCTGATCGACAACGCGCTCAAGGCCCACCATCTCTACAAGCGCGACGTGAACTATGTCGTCATGGATGGCGAGATCATCATTGTCGACGAGTTCACCGGACGCCTGATGCCGGGCCGCAACTGGAGCGACGGCTTGCACCAGGCCTGTGAAGCCAAGGAGGGGGTGAAGGTCAAAGAGGAAAACCAGACTCTGGCCACCATCACGCTGCAGAATTTCTTCAAGCTCTATGAAAAAATCTGCGGCATGACCGGCACCGCCATGACCGAGGCTTCCGAATTCTGGAAGATCTACAAGCTCGACGTGATCAGCGTGCCCACGAACCGCGGCCTGAAGCGGACCAACCATCCGGACGTGATCTATCGCACGGAGCGCGAAAAGTTCGGCGCCATTGCCGACGAGATCGAGCGGCTCCATCGCTGGGACCTGGTCGAAACCAAAAACGAGGAGCTGGTCGGCACGATCGTGAAGTCGGAAGGCGGTTCCGTCGAAATCCAAACCAAGGACAAAGAGCGCAAGACCGTCCGCGAGTCGGAGGTCGTGCGCATGCAAAAGCGCGGCCGCCCCGTGCTGGTCGGCACGGTGTCCATCGAGAAGAGCGAGCGGCTGTCCGGCATGCTCGACAAGCGCGGCATCAAGCACGAGGTGCTCAATGCCAAGCATCACAAGCGCGAGGCCGAAATCGTGGCCCAGGCGGGCCGCAAAAATGCGGTAACCATCGCCACGAATATGGCCGGCCGCGGCACCGATATCATCCTGGGCGGAAACGCCGAAACCATGGCCTGGGCCCTGCTGCAGGACAAATATGCCACGCGGCTCGACGTGCCCCAGGAAGAGTGGACCGCGCTCGTCAAAGAGATCGAAGAACGCGAAAAAATGAAGCCCGAGGGGGTCGAGGTCCGCGGGCTGGGCGGTTTGCACATCATTGGCACCGAGCGGCACGAAGCGCGGCGCATCGACCTGCAGCTCCGCGGACGCTGCGGACGGCAAGGCGATCCCGGCAGCAGCCGTTTCTACCTGTCGCTCGAAGACGATCTGATGCGCATCTTCGCGGGCGAGTGGGTCAAAAATGTGTGGACGCGCCTGGGCATCCAAGAAGGCGAGGCGATCACCAGCCGCATGGTCAGCCGCCGCATCGAGGGCGCTCAAAAGAAAGTCGAAGAGCGCAACTTCGAAGTGCGCAAAAACCTGCTCGAGTACGACGAAGTCATGGACGAGCAGCGCAAGCGAGTCTATGGCTATCGCCAGCGAATTCTGGATGGCGCGAAGTGCAAGACGCTGATCCTGGAGATGATCGACGACCAGGTCGACCGCTACCTCGGTCAGTTTCTGGCGAAAGACTACGGCACCGACACCTTTGCCGAGTGGGCCAGCGGCCAGCTGGCCGTCGAGCTCGAACCGCGCGATTACCGCGGCGTTGATTTCGAAACCGCGTCGCGACAAGCCCGCGACGAGGCCGCCCGGCTGGCCGAGAGCCAGGTGCTCGACGCGATCGAAGAGAACCTGCCCGAGGAAGAAGATCCGCGCGAATGGAATTGGGAGGCGCTGGCCAAGACGATCAACACGCGCTGGAAGCTGAACGTGCGCGATCGCGATCTCAAAAAGATCGAGCGCTCGGCCATCGCGGAAAGCCTGATCGAACAGGCGCGGGCCACCATCGAGGCGAGCAATCTGTCGGAAGGCGCCAAGTTTCTGGGAGAAGATTTTGGCGTCCGCACGGCGTGCAACTGGGTTCAATACAAATTCGGCGCCACGCTCGACCCGGCCGAGATGGCCAAACTCGAGCCGCAAGCGTTCAAGGACGTGGTCAAGCAGCGGGCTGCCGAAATCTACGACGAGCGCGAGACCGAGTATCCCGTCGTCGCCGGAATGTATTACTTCACCACCCAGGATGAAAAAGGACAGAAGCGCGTCGATCGCGACCGGCTCGTGGCCTGGGCCCGCGAGCGGTTTGGGGTTGAGCTGGACGTCGCCGACATTCGCGGACGCCAGCGAGACGAGATCCAGTCGCTTTTGGTCGAGCACAGCCGTGCCCAGCAACAGCAAGCCAACGCGGTGCTCGTCGAAGCGCAGGAGCGCGTCGAAAAGCTGTACAGCTCGGCTGCCGCCACCCAAACGGCCGGCGTGGTCACGGGCGGCAACGGCGCCTTGAGCTCTCTTTCCGAGTGGCTCAAGCAGAGCCTGCACTGCGAGCTGCCACCCGAAAAGCTGGCGCGGCTCGATCGAGAGGAGCTCGAGCAGCGGGTCGAGACGGCGGTTGAAGATCGCTATCGCCCCGAGATGCGCCGCATGGAGCGGTCGCTGTTGTTGCAGATTTTGGATGCCGCCTGGAAAGACCATCTGCTGGCCATGGACCATCTGCGCGCGAGCGTCGGCCTGCGCGGGTATGCCCAGGTCGATCCCAAGGTCGAGTACAAGCGCGAAGGTATGCGCACCTTCGAGCTCATGTGGAGCTCGGTTGCCGAGCGCGTGACCGATCTCGTGTACCGGGTCGAACAGCTCGACGACTTGACGGAGTCGACGTTCAACGAGGGCTCGGCCATTCACGAAGAAGCACCGCCGGCCACGGACATCGCCGGCCAACAGCAAGCCGCCATCGACGGCACGCAAAGTGACAAGAAGTCAGAGCCCATCCGCAACCGTGGCGAGCGCGTCGGTCGCAACGACCCCTGCCCGTGCGGTAGCGGCAAGAAGTTCAAGAACTGCTGCATGCGCAAACACAACGGATAGCCGAGACGGCAGTCGTCTGCTATTCGCGTTTCGTTGTCGGGAAGGATGCCCGTATGCGATATCTTTTGAATACTCTGTACGTGCTTTTGCTGATCGTGGCTTCTCCGTGGCTGATTGTCGCGGCCGTTCGGCAGGGCAAATATCGGGCAGGCTGGCGCGAGAAGCTCCTGGGCCTGGTGCCTGTGCGCTCGGGTACCGCGCCGTGTGTCTGGATTCACGCGGTCAGCCTGGGCGAAGTCAGCTTGATCGCCTCGCTCGTTCGCGAGCTTCGCGCTCGCCGCCCCGATTGCGAAATCGCCATCTCCACCACGACCCTCACCGGCCGTGCACTGGCTAAGGGCCGCTATCCAGAGCTTTGCGTTTTCTATTGCCCGCTCGATTTCTCGTGGGCCGTGCGCCGCGCCATCGCACGGTTGCGGCCGAGCGTGCTGGTGCTGGCGGAGCTCGAGCTGTGGCCGAACTTGATCTCCGAGTGTCGCCGCGTGCAGGTGCCCGTCGCGATCGTCAATGCTCGCCTGAGCGACCGCAGCTTTCGCGGCTACGGCCGCTTCGAATGGTTTGCCCGGCAGCTATTGTCGATGGTGGACGTGATCGCCGCCCAGAACGAGCTGTATGCGCAGCGGTTCCGGGCGTTGTGCGCGCCGCCGGAAGTTGTGCGCGTGACCGGCTCGCTCAAGTTCGACGGCGCCGAGACAGACCGCGGCAACCCGGCAACCCAAGAACTGCGGCGGCTCGCTGGTTTCTCGGGTGAAGACATCGTCTTTCTGGCCGGCAGCACGCAGGATCCCGAGGAGCAACTTGTGCTGGCCACGTTCAAGCGGCTGGTCAGCGCGCACCCCAGGCTCCGCCTCGTGCTCGTGCCCCGCCATCCGGAGCGGTTCAGCGCCGTGGCCGAGGTGTTAGCGGCTTCCGGAGTGCCCTGGCAGCGCCGCAGTGAGCTCGAAAACGCGCCACCCCGGCCGGACTGTCGGGTGCTGCTGGTGGACCGCGTAGGTGAGCTGGCCGCCTGGTGGGGCACCGCCACGATTGCCTACGTGGGCGGCAGCATGGGTGCGCGGGAGGGGCAAAACATGATCGAGCCCGCTGCCTATGGCGCGGCGGTTTCGTTCGGCCCGCGGACGCGAAATTTTCGCGACGTGGTGCAGGTACTTTTGTCCCAGCGCGCCGCTGTGGTCGTGCGCGAGCAAGTCGAGCTAACGGCGTTTGTGCGTCGCTGCCTCGAAGATCCGGCCTATGCCGCCGACCTTGGCCAACGAGCTCGCAGCGTCGTGGCCAGCCAGCTCGGGGCGACCCGCCGCACGCTTGAACTCATCGAGCGCTTGCTGCCGGAGCAGGGAGTTTCCGACACGACTCGCAACGCCGCATAACCCCCGTGCCAGCTCATTATACCGCTTCCCAACCGGTTGCTCCTCACCACGCCCGGTCGCTATAATCGCGGTTCTACTTTCTCGTGTCGCCGAGCCCGACCTGGGCCCGGTTTGGATCAAATTTGAGGAGATTGCCACGTGGCATCAGGCAAGTATTTGTTTACGAGCGAATCGGTCAGCGGCGGCCATCCAGACAAGCTCGCCGATCAAATTTCCGACGGCGTGCTGGACGCTCTGCTCGCCCAAGACGCCTATAGCCGCGTGGCCTGCGAAACCCTGGTCACCACCGGCGTGGCCGTGGTTGCCGGCGAAATCACCACCAAGGCCGTCGTCGACTATCCCTCCGTGGTCCGCGACGTCATCCGCGACGTGGGCTATACCGATGACGCGCTAGGCATCAATGCCGACACGTGCGCGGTCATGGTCTCGATCGATAAGCAAAGTCCAGATATCGCCCAGGGCGTCAACGAAGACGGCTCGAAGGGCAAAGAGATCGGGGCCGGGGACCAGGGCCTGATGTTCGGCTATGCCTGCAACGACACGCCCGAGCTGATGCCGCTGCCGATCGCGCTGGCGCATCGCATTTTGAACTCTTTGACGGCGGCCCGGCGTCGCCGCGACGTGCCCTGGCTGCGCCCCGACAGCAAAAGCCAGGTTACGGTCGAATACGACGGCAACCGTGCCGTGCGGATCGACACCGTGGTGGTCTCCAGCCAGCATGGTCCCGACGTCTCGAACAACGAAATCCGCAATTTCATCATCGAAAAGATCATCAAGCCCGAGCTGCCCGAGGAGCTCGTGGCGGGCGAGATCAAGTATCACATCAACCCAACCGGACGTTTCGTGGTGGGTGGGCCGCACGGCGATTGCGGTTTGACGGGGCGGAAGATCATCGTCGATACCTACGGCGGCTGGGGCCGTCATGGCGGCGGCGCGTTCAGTGGCAAAGATGCCACGAAGGTCGACCGCAGCGCCGCCTACATGGCTCGGCACGTGGCCAAGAACATCGTGGCCGCGCGGCTGGCCGATCGTTGTGAGCTGCAACTGGCCTATGCCATCGGAGTTTCCGATCCGATCAGCATTCACGTGGACACCGCCGGCACGGGCCGCGTCGACGACGAGCGAATCTGTGAGATCGTGCGCGATTTGTTTCCGCTCACGCCGGGCGGCATCATCAAGTACCTCGATCTGCGACGGCCCATCTTCCGCAAGACGGCCGCCGGCGGACACTTTGGCCGCGAAGAGCCCGAGTTCACTTGGGAAAAAACCCATCGAGCCAAGGAGCTGGCCCAAGCTGCCGGCGCGGCCGTGGGCGCCCGCGCCTGATTTGCGACGGAACAACTTCGCGCGAATCCAATGTTGAATCGCACGCGGGCAGCAAGTAAACCGGGCGACGCCGCGGAGATGGAGCCGCAAACCGTGTCATCTTCGCCCGAGCTCGTGGACTTGGAACCGCCCGCGTGGCTGTTGATCCGCGGTTTGGCGGTCGGTTGCCTTGCCGTATTGGCTTGCGCCGGGCTTTTCTTGTGCGTGCGCAGTGCCAGCGGCGAACTTTCGGGCGAGCTTGGGCCTGCGGTTCTCGCCGCGTGGGCCGCGATTCTTGCCGGGGGTGCCCTCGGTTTTCGGCGGGCGCTGGATGCAACCAACCGCTACGCGACTCCATCGGCCGATCTGGCCCGCGTCGCCCCCTCGGTCGTGCTGCTGCTGTGGGCCGTGGCGCTCAGCGGTTTGGCGACGAGTGCCGGCGTCATCGTGTTGTGGTCGGTTCTAATCGCCGAAGAAGCCTGGGCCTGGGGCGGGTGGCGCCAGGTGAGCTCGCGCCCCTCGATCGGTCGCACCGCCGCCGCCGGCTTTGCCCGCGAAGCCGAGTCCGGTGCGGCGCTAGCCGGCGTGCGCGAGTCGGCCGAAACGCCGTCTGACGATGTGTCGCTAGTTCAACATCTCGATCGCCGCAAAACTGAGGGTGGCCAAGAGTCGGTCGAGGGCTGGTTGCGGGCCGCGATTCCCGCCGGCTCGCGCCTGGCCACGCTGCACGTCGCGATCTGCCCGCCTTTTGAACGGTTGCCCGAGTGTTATGTCGAGCAGGTCGATGGCCCGCCCGCGCACATCAAGATCGCGCAAGTTCTGCACCAAGGCGTGCGGTTGGAGCTCAAGCTCGAACGAGCCGCGGACCAGGACTCGCTGGTGACGGTCGAGGTGTCACTTCAGCAGCCACTTGCGACCTAAGCGACGTGCCCTTGACCTTGCTTGAGGCAATCGCAGATTGGGCGGCCCGGCCCACAATACTCCCGGCCCGAGCTTTCGTTACACTTGAAGAACACTTCCAGGCAGCTCTCAGCTCGCGGCATCCTTGTCGGGAGACATTGCAAATGCGCGGCATTCTGACCACCGATCGCTCTGTCCGAAATCATGCCTGCACCTCGATGATTCTCGCCGTCGGGGCTGTCGCGGCGATGGTCATCACAAGACCCCTCTTCGGAAAAGATGACGTCACACTGCCCGATCCGAGCACGCGCGGTGTGCTTTGTCTATCCGCAGGTGCGCCGACTGAGGGCCCTCCCGACACGGAGTTGACTCTGCTTGTACGC
>DATJEN010000292.1:0-4550 GCA_035496575.1 Pirellulales bacterium | reverse complement strand
GCAGGAAGAGCTGGAAGCCATCGATTCCTTCCGGTTCGAGCATCGCATGGCGAACCGCTCGGCGGCGGTGCGCGAACTGAGCCATGTCCGCTTATGACCCAAAGCAGACCTAGCTGCACAATTTATCAGCGAAAGTGATGCTTCCCGATACCCTTTGACGTCATCGCCTCGCGAAATTCCGAGGACACCTAGTCCCCCGCAGCTATCTGACCCGTGGCCAAAAGTCGTTCATGAGTATTGCTTCAACTCGGAAGTTCATAAATTATGATTTTACTTGCATCGTCGGCCAAATTACGTAAAAAGATATAAGAGTTTTATGTCCAAAGCACGATTATTAATACGGATTAATAATTTCCTGCTTTCGGGCGGGGGATAATCGAGACTGCAATGCTTTGAGCCGTGGGCTGGGAATGCCGCACGTGGTGCTGAGTGCTAATTTTGTGCGGACCGTCCGATGCGCTGAGGGGCGCAGGAAGGTCAACTATTTTGATTCCTCGCAGCGGGGCTTCATGCTCGAGGTGCGCGTATCCGGCGGCAAGACCTATTACCAGCGCTATACCGACCAGCGCGGACGCGAGCGCCAATACAAGATCGGGCCGACCGATGTGCTGTCCCTCGAACAGGCACGCCGCAAGGCCAAGCAAATCGTGGCTGAAGCGCTGCTCGGGGCCGACCCGCAGAAGCGGCGGCGGGAGTTGCGGGCTGTGCCGCAGCTCAGCGGCTTCGTGTACGAGCGGTATCTGCCCTATGTGCGTACCTACAAGACGAGCTGGCAGACCGACGAGACCGTCTTGCGCATTCACATTCTTCCCAAGCTCGGCGCACTCGCGCTCGACGAAATCAAGACCGAGGCGATTTCGGATCTGATCAATCGCATGCGCGAGGATGGCTATGCCCCCGGCACCATGAACAGGGCCGTGGTAATCTTGCGCTATATCTTCAATCTTGCCCGTAAATGGAAAGTGCCCGGCAGCGACGACAATCCAGCTGCCGGCCTTTCCGCCGGCCCCGATGTGCAACGCAACCGCTTCCTGACCGAACAGGAGGCGGAGGCGCTCGTGCGCTCGCTGCACCTCGATGAAAATCAGACGGCCGCGCGCGCCATCATGTTGCTGCTGCTTACCGGCGCGCGGCGCAATGAGATCACTTTCGCCAAGTGGGATTACATCGATTGGAAGAATAAAACGCTGCTGGTGCCGAAGTCGAAATCCGGACGCCCGCGCGTCGTCGCCCTCAACCAGTCCGCGGTCGCGTTGCTGACGGCGGCACCCCGCCTCGAAGGCAACGAGTATATCTTCCCGTCGCCAGTCACCGGACGGCCGTCCGCCTCGCTCTATTTTCCGTGGGACCGCATTCGCAAGCGCGCGGGCCTCGATGACGTGCGGCTGCACGACCTACGGCATTCATTTGCCAGCTTCCTGGTGAACCGTGGGGTTTCACTTTATGTGGTGCAGGGGCTGCTCGGTCACCTGCACGCGCGTACGACCCAACGTTACGCGCATCTTACGCAGGAAACGCTCAGCGCCGCCGTCGATCTTATCCAGGACGTCGTTGCTTTCCGAATTATCGCGACGACAGAAGCGGTCGCGCCGACATGACGCTGCCGCCAGCGCAAGCACAATAGCCAAACTAATTCGCGGGGCTCTGCGCCCAGCATCTGCGACTCGTCCGCTTGCGAGCGGACGGACAGAAATCTGCGCGCCGCCTCGCCGCCCTGCAATCAATTTTACGAAAATGAAACCGATGTAGCCGATGCTTGTTGGCTCGGCGCACGCGGCATGCACGCATTACACGTCCCAGACTATACCCAGTTCGTTGCCACGGCATCGAGAAGGAATGGCGGACAATCCGCGTGTGCGAACAGAGTGTTGGATTTTAAGCCGACCCAGAACGGGCTCAGTCGGCGATCCCAAACCATCAGTCGTAATTCGACCTTTGAATTCGCGGCGGCCGCGCGAACGTTGGCCAGACGGCGGCCACAAATCCCATATCGGTCCAATACGTGAAGATTTGCAGTCTGTATGGTGTGGGATTCTATTACATTCCCGGCACCGATATGTGCTTGAAGGTCGGCGGCTGGGCTCGCTTCGAGACCGGCTTTGGTTACAACGGCAGCTTCACGACCGAGTTCTTCAACAACAATCTGAGCAACCGTTCGACCAACGACAATAACTGGCGTGTCAAGGGCGTCGCGTCCTTCGACGCCCGCAGCCAGACCGAATACGGCACCGTGCGCAGCTACATCACGCTCGGCGTCAGCACCAACAACAACGGTGACGACGGCGCGGCGACGGCGACCTACGCCAACCGCTGGTTCATCCAGTGGGCCGGCTTCACGATCGGTCACTCGACGTCGTTCTTCGACTTCTACTCGGTCGGCGCCAACCAATACAGTTGGGCCCACGCCGGCTCGGATTCCGGTGACGGCGGCTGGACCGTGTTCGGCTACACGGCCCACTTCGGCAACGGTCTGTCGGCCTCGTTATCCGCGGAGCAGCAGCGTCGGACCCGCATCGCCAATGCTGCCACGATGACCACCATCGCGGGCTTCGCGCCGCTTGCGTCGAACGCGGTGGGTGGCAATTACGAAGGGCACGACTATCCCGACGTGGTCGCCAACTTGCGGGTCGACCAGGCCTGGGGCTCTGCCCAGATCATGGGCGCGTTGCACAACGTGGCGGCTACTTACTACACCGGCTTCAACGACGTTGCACATCCGGACGACAGGATGGGCTTCGCCGTGGGTGCCGGCATCAAGCTGAACGTCCCGATGATCGGCCCGGGCGACTACTTCCAGGCCGAAGTCGACTACGCTCAGGGTGCCACACGCTACGTCAACATGACCGCGACCGTGTGGGATTACTCGAAGTATAACGGCAATGAGTTTGGCTGGGGCTTCAACACCGATGCCGTTTATGGTGGCTCGCCGGCCGCTGGCACTGCGAGCGCGCTTGAACTCACGACGGCCTGGGGCGTAATGGCGGCCTACACCCACAACTGGAACGCGGCTTGGAAGTCCTCGCTGTGGGCCGACTACATGGCCGTGAGCTACAACAGCAACGCGAACAACATGCTTTGCGATGCTGGTATCGGTGTTAACGCCGGCTCCGCTGCCGTAGCGGTTCCGGGCTGCAACATGGATTGGCAAACCTGGGGCGTTGGTCTGCGCACCCAGTGGGCGGTCAGCAGCACGTTCCAGATTGGTCTGGAAGTGCTGTACGCCAGGCTGCAAAGTGCAGATGCTCCATTGGGCATTATCAATCTGCCGACTAACAGCACCAAGCCGGCCGGCACCTACGTTGTCTCCGACCAGGACAACTGGGCGTTCCGCTTCCGCGTGAACCGCGACTTCTATCCTTGATCGGATGATCGCGGTTTGAGACATGACCCCCGGCGGGCAACCGCCGGGGGTTTTCCAAAATTCCAATACCGAGTGCGTAGGGCCGATGGCTACCCATCTCGCCGGTCAGGTGTCGCTGCATGTGGTCGAGCTGATCCGGCTTGAGCGGCGAACCTTTGCAGCCAAGCTCCGCATGGCGCGCGCGGTGCTGAACTGGAGCCAAAGCGAACTCGCATTGCGTGTAGGTCTGACCCAGCGGGCCATCCACAAGCTCGAACAGGGCGATACCGAGCCGCGGCGCACGACCGTCCGCGCCATCGAGGAAGTCTGGCGCGAGCAGGGCATCGAATTCGAGCAATGGACCGGCGGAGGCCTCAAGCTCAGCGTGCACTCGGCGGTGATTGATCGTGCGGCTATGGCAACTCCGCGCCATAAGCGTCAGTTGCGCTTGCACCCCAACATCAGCGCTACCGGCCATCGCGCCCATCGGGCGTAAGAATCGGCGCATTTTCTTCGTCCTAGGCTCGCAATGCCAGCACGCGGTTGTGCGTTACACGGGAGTTCCTGCGCCCCGAGTACTGGCGAGTTTCTGGATCCTGTGCGGATCGCGGAGGTGCCGCAGGGACGGGCTTCTGACATCATCAGCAATCCGCGCGACGACTTGGTAAGTACCCTCACTCTCCATGATGGCGCCGTTCTCGTCATGAGCAGCAGAACTGCAAAACATTTTCGTCAACGTTGGCCGCTTACGTAAAGATATTTGTCCGATCGGTCGCGTCCGAGCCAGCCTGAACTCGGGGGCTCATGATTTCCTCGCAGCGTCGCGTTCAAAAATATTTTTGCTCTGCCGCCGCGATCGATATTAGGCAAAAAATAGGCAAAACGGCCAAACAGCCGGAAGCATGAGCTGTAAGCCATTAAATTCAAATGGCGCGCCCTAGGGGATTCGAACCCCTGTTACCGCCGTGAAAGGGCGGTGTCCTAGGCCTCTAGACGAAGGGCGCAAGCGCACGCATGGGCGCGGCGGCACGTATAATGAGCTTCGCCGCCAGCGGCAAGCGAGCGGCCAGCGACTACCACTTCCCGGTATTCGGCATCGATTTCCAGGGTTCCTGCGGCGGCTTGGCGGCGCCCTTTTGCAGGAGCTCGATCGAATGCCGGTCGGGCGAGCGCACGAAGGCCATGACGCCGTCGCGCGGCGGCCGGTTGA
>DATJEN010000291.1:0-7377 GCA_035496575.1 Pirellulales bacterium | reverse complement strand
CACCCGCTTGAACATCGGGCCCTCGTCCACTCGGGCTTCGACCACGACCAGGTCGTTGACCGACGGCGCGCGGCGGTCTTCGGCATTGCCCAGCGCGCTGCGCAACACTTTCTCCAACAACCGGGCCCCGCGCTGCGGCTGATAGCGAAGCAGATCGAGCGCTTCGTCGGCGTGTTTGCCGCGAATCAGGTTGGCAAGCGGGCGGACCTTGCTGGCGCTAATTCGTGCGAAGCGATGAACCGCGTCGTATGCCATGGCAGTGACTTCCTTACGTTCACCAAGCGGCCCCAAATGGCCACTCGACTTACTTCTTGTGACTTCTTGCTTCTTGTTACTTCTTGCCGCCCCGGCCGCCGTGGCCGCGGAAGGTTCGTGTGGGAGCAAATTCGCCCAACTTGTGGCCCACCATGTCTTCGGTCACGAACACCTTGATGTGCAGCTTGCCGTTGTGGACCAGAAACGTGTGCCCCACGAATTCTGGCACGATCGTGCAGGCGCGGGCCCACGTCTTGATGGGCTCCTTCGCGCCGTGTCCCATCCGCTCCACCTTCTGGAACAGCTTCGGGTTCACGAACGGGCCTTTTTTGAGCGATCTTCCCATGGCGATTTCTAGCTTGCGTTTTTAAGTAGCGCCTGCGAGCAGGCGGTCAGGTTATTGGATCTTCAACTGGCCATAGCGGCGCGAGCGGCGGCGACGAATGATCGCCGCGTTGGACGGCTTGCGACGCTTGCGCGTGCCGCCGCCCTTGGCACTTTTGCCCGTGGGACTGACTGGATGACGTCCGCCCTTGGTGCGGCCTTCACCACCGCCGTGCGGATGATCGATCGGGTTCATGGCCGTACCGCGCACGTGAGGGCGATGCCCTAGCCAGCGGTTGCGGCCGGCCTTGCCGATCACGATCGCGTCATGGTCCGGGTTGCCGATGGCGCCGATGGTCGCGCGACAGGCCGAGGGCACGCGGCGGATTTCACCGCTTGGCAAGTTGATCTGGGCCCAATCGGCCTCGCGGGCAGCCAAGGTGGCGCTCACGCCGGCCGAGCGGCACAAGCGGCCGCCGCGGCCCGGTTGCAGCTCGATATTGTGAATGGCTAGCCCCAGGGGAATGCTGCGCAACGGCAGGCAATTGCCCACCGAAGGCGGAGCATCGGGACCGCTTTGAACCTGGTCGCCCTTTTTGAGTCCCAGCGGCGCCAAGATGTATCGCTTCTCGCCGTCGACATAGTGCAACAGCGCGATGCGGGCGCTGCGGTTCGGATCGTACTCGACGCTGTGCACGCGGGCGGGCACTCCGTCTTTGTTGCGACGGAAATCCACCAGGCGATACATGCGCTTATGTCCGCCACCGCGATGCCGGGCCGTGATGCGGCCCTGGTTGTTGCGACCGCCGGTTTTGCGCTTGGGCACGAGCAGCGATTTTTCCGGCTCGACCCCTTTGGTCAACTCGGCAAAATCGCTGACCGTCGCCCCGCGTCGGCCGGCGGTGGTCGGTTTGTATCGTCGAATGCCCATGGCTAGTTGGCTTTCAGCTTGAAATCAGCTTTGGCTTGCAGGCTTAAAGTTGGTGCGAGCGATTAAAAGAAGTCGATGCGGTTTTCGGGATGCAGCTTGACGATCGCCTTCTTCCAATCCTTCGTGTAGCCGTTCGAGAAGCGGCTGCGACGCGGCTTTCCCTTGCGGTTTTGCGTGTGCACGGCCAACACGGTGACGTTAAATAACTCTTCCACGGCGCGGCGTATGTCGTGTTTCGTGGCCTGACGGTTCACTTCGAACGCATAGGCGTTGTAGCGCGTCGAGCGGTGCATTCCCTTCTCGGTCACCAACGGCCGCAGCACAATCTGGTGCGGGACCAGTTGTATGCCGGCGGGTGAGTTTGTTTCTGTCGCCATGGCCTATTCCTTCGTTTCACCGATCGACGCGAGCCGCTTGCAGGCCGGCTCAAGGCGTCGCATCGATCCGGTCTCGTTCTATGTTTTTGCTTTGCTCTTGGATTTGGTCTTCGCGCCCTTGGCCGCAGTTGTTCGCTCGCCGGCACGCGACCGCAGCGCGTCGAGCGCGGCCTTGGTCATCAGCACCCGGCGCGGCTCGAGCAGGCATAGCGCCGTGAGCTGCGAAATCGGCGCGACGGTCACCCGCTCGATGTTGCGGGCGCTTTTGTACACATTGATATCGTGATTGGCCGTGGTCACCAACAAGCTGGTGCCGCCCAACGACAGCGCCTTGAGGATGGCCGCCATGTCTTTGGTCTTGGGTGCGTCGAACTTCAGTTCGTCGATCAGGGTCACTTCGTCATCGCGCAGCTTGGAGGCCAACGCCATGCGGGTGGCGAGCTGGATTGCTTTGCGCGGCATGCGATACGTCCAGTCGCGCGGCCGTTTGGCGAAGATGTGTCCGCCGCCACGACGAATACCGCTACGGCGCGAACCCGCGCGGGCATTGCCGGTACCCTTTTGGCGGTACATTTTCTTGGTGGAGCCGGCCACTTCGGCGCGGCTGCGCGTGCGGGCCGTGCCCAACCGCTGGTTCGACTGGTACATGACGACCGCGTCGTGCAGCAATTGCTTGTTGATGCGGGGGACGAGATCGGTCCACTCGAGATCGTACTTGCCGACCTCTTTGCCGCTGCTATTAAAAATGGTCAACCGTGCCATGGGGCGATTGTTTCCCGTCCGCGACCGCGTGGGCAGCGGACCTCTATGCGTCTATAGTTTGTTGGTTTGTTTGACCATCACGTAACCGCCGTTCGGACCCGGCACCGCGCCGTAGACCAACAGCAGGTTGTTTTCAGGATCGATCCGCACCACGCGCAGATTACGCATCGTGCTGCGCTCGTTGCCGTACTGGCCGGCCATGCGGCGGCCCTTGGGCACGTGGCCGGGAAACTGGCTCTGGCCGATCGAGCCGGGGTGACGATGCACTTTCTTAACGCCGTGCGAAGCGCGCTGGCCTTGGAAATTGTGACGCACCATGACGCCGGTCGTGCCGCGCCCCTTGGTGGTGCCGACAATGTCGACGCGCTTGACGTCGGCGAAGCGCGTGACGTCCAGAGTCTGGCCCACGGTAAGGCCGTCGGCCGCTCCGCGCACCTCACGGATGAAGCGCTGCGGCTCGCAATCCGCGCGGGGAGGCAACTCGATGCCGGCTTTGGAGCGGGCACGGCTGCGCTTGCTGTCGAGCCGCGCCACGTGACCACGTTCACTGCGGGCCGCCAGGCGGCGGGGTTTGTCGCCAAACCCAAGTTGAACCGCTTCGTAACCGTCCCGCTCTTGAGTGCGTATTTGCAGCACTCGGCAAGGCCCGGCCTGGATCACGGTCACCGGCACCACGTTGCCGGCTTCATCAAATATTTGTGTCATCCCGACCTTGCGGCCGAGGAGTCCAATAGCCATCGCAGTGTTTTCCTGTGGTCGCGTCGCCCTTGCGGGAATACGAAGTCGATCGACCTCGCTTTACCCGCCGAGCTTCCGTTGCATAGGAGAATCCAAGGAAACTTTCAGGTATTCATCTCGCCCCGAGATTGAGAATTCGGGGCGCTCTTTAGCTTGTCTACTTGCCTGGGGTTATCTTCGCCGGCGCCTGCGCCGGGCGTGTCGTCGTGTTCTAGTGCCGGCTGGAGGCTTTGATCTTGATGTCAACGCCCGCCGGCAGGCTCAGTTTGTTAAGCGCTTCGATCGTTTTGGCCGTGGCTTGCACAATGTCGATCAAACGCTTGTGTGTGCGAATCTCGAACTGCTGCCGGGCCTTCTTGTCCACGTGCGGGCTCGACAGGACGGTGTAGCGCTCGATGCGCGTGGGCAATGGAATCGGGCCGTGTACTTCAGAATTGGTGCGCTTGGCCGTATCCACGATTTCCGCGGCGCTCTGGTCGAGCACCGAATGGTCGTAGGCTTCCATCCGGATGCGAATGATCTCTTGCGAATGACCCGACACAAACAGCTCCCGTCAACGCGCAAAACCCGACACTCGGGCAAGGCGCGATTGCGTTAATTCACTAGATTCGCTCAAAGGGCAAACCACGGATATTAAGGCTTTTAGGAGGGGCTGTCAACGCCCCTTGCCCCGTCTTAAACACCATGGTTCTGACCGGTTTGCGCTTCGATTGCGTCGGCCCGGGTGTGTCCGCGTGGAGGCGGTACGTTCGGCCCTTACATGAACCCCGCCGCGACTTCGGGAGGCGCCGGGCCGTAGGCGGACGGTTCCATGGAACTGGTCGCGCGGCCCTGGCTCAATCCGCGCATGGCGCTCGAATAGCCGAACAAGTTGGCCAGCGGTGCCTCGGCCTCGATGACCACGTTTTTTCCGCGATGCGCCGTGTGCGTGATCACGGCTCGGCGTTGCTGCAAGTCGCTGATGAAATCGCCCAAGTGCTCTTCGGGCGTGGTGATTTGCAGTTTCATGATTGGCTCGAGCAGCACGGCGCCGGCGGCTTGGAGAGCCTTGTTGAAGGCGTCGGCCGCCGCGAAGCGAAAGGCAATCTCATTGGAGTCCGTCTCGTGCACCTGGCCGGAGAGCACGGTGATCTTCACGCGCATGAGCGGGCAGCCCAACGAACCGCCGCTGTGCCCCTGCTCTGAGAGGCCATCGATCACGGTCGACAAATAAGGTTCAGGCAGCGCATTGGGTCCTGGCACGACAACCACGCCGGCGGGGCCTTTCGGGTAAGGCTCAATGCGAATGGTGACCTCGGCGAACAGCGATTGGCCGCCTTGCTGCCGATGGCAAGTGCCCGTGACCTCGGCGGCATGTTCCACGGTTTCGCGATAACTGACGCGCGGCTTGTGAACGCGCACGTTGAGATTGAAATCGCGCAGCAAGCGATGCTTGATGACCTCCAGGTGCAGCTCGCCCATGCCGCTGATCAGGGTCTGGCCGGTCTCTTCGTTTTCCAAGGCCCGGAAAGTTGGATCTTGCCGCTTCATCATCTCGAGCACCTCGCCGAGCTTTTTGCGCTCGGTCGAGGTTTCGGGCTCGATTGCCATGGAGATCACGGTTTCCGGGAACTGAATGGTTTCGAGCAAAATCGGGTGCTGCGTGTCGCACAGCGTATCGCCGGTGATCGTGTGCCGCAGGCCCACGATGCCGACGATGTCGCCGGCCGAAGCGACGGGCACTTGCTCGCGGCGGTCGGCCTGGATGTGCCAAAGCTGCGGCACGTTCTCCTTTTTGTCTCTGCCGGGGTTTAGCGCACGGCTGTTGGCCTTCACTTCACCCGAATACACGCGCAGATAATGTAAGTCGCCGTGCTTATCGGCGTCGATCTTGAACACCAGTCCGCAGAACGGTTCGTCGACGCGCGGCTTGCGAGTTTCGTTTTGATCGCGCTTCTTGGGATTGACGCCTGTGACCGGCGGCTTGTCGGCCGGGCTGGGCAGATAATACGTAATGGCATCCAGCAGCGGTTGAATGCCCACGTGATCCAGGGCCGACCCGCACAGGACGGGAACGACGAGCCGCATGAGGGTCGCTTCGCGCAGGACACGGCGGACGAGCTCGGGGGGCACGGGCGCTTTTTCGAGGAACAATTCGGCGATCTCGTTCGAGAATTCAAAGAGTTTTTCGAGCAGTTCGCCGCGCCACAGGTCGGCCAGGTCAACCAGGTCGGCGGGGATCGGCTGCCGCTCGACCTCGGCGCCCAGCTTCTGCTGATCGAAGACCAGGTATTGCATGTCGACCAGGTCGATCACGCCGCGAAAGGCCTCCTGCACGTGCGGCGGTCCGGCGCCGGCGGGAACTTGAATCGCGACGGGGTTGGATTCCAGCCGTTCGCGAATTTCGTTGAACGTCGAGTCGAAGTCGGCCCCCTCGCGGTCCATCTTGTTGATGAACGCCACGCGCGGCACGCCATATTTGTCGGCCTGCCGCCACACGGTTTCGCTTTGCGCTTCGACTCCTTCGCGCGCGCTAAACACGACCACGCCGCCATCCAGCACGCGCAGGCTGCGTTCGACCTCGGCCGTGAAGTCCACGTGCCCCGGCGTGTCGATCAGGTTGACCGTGCAATCCAGCCAGGGAAACGTCACGCAAGCCGCGCGGATCGTGATGCCGCGCTGCTGTTCTTCGGGGTCGAAGTCGGTGACGGTCGTACCTTTATCGACCTCGCCCATGCGATGGCTGGCGCCGCTGTAGTACAGCATGCGCTCGGTGACCGTGGTCTTGCCGGCATCGATGTGGGCGATCACCCCGATGTTTCGGATTTGTTCGATGTTGCGTGGCATGGGAAACCGGCGAGCCCAAAGCATCGCCGCCTGCTGCGGCGCTTTGCTTTACCGGAAAACTAAAGAGAAATCCCGCGCTTAGCGAGCGCGGGAAGCCGGCCTGTCGCGTTTGCGCCCGCGAGTATTGTTGCCGAGAGGGGCGCGAATGGCAACGCCGTGATGGCTGTCGCGCACAGCGGCGCGGGTCGATCGCGCGGAGCTACCAGGCAAAGTGTGCGAAGGCCTTGTTGGCGTCGGCCATGCGGTGCACGTTGTCGCGGCGCGACATGGCCGTGCCTTCCTTCTTGTAGGCGGCCACGAGTTCTTCCGCGAGCTTTTCGTGCGTAGCGCGGCCCTTCTTCTCACGAACGGCCATCAAGATCCAGCGGATCGCAAGCGACTGCTGCCGCGGGCGATTGACCTGCATGGGCACCTGGTAAGCGGCGCCACCGACGCGCTTGGACCGCACTTCGATGGCAGGCTTCACGTTTTCGACCGCCTGCGTAAAGACGTCGATCGGCTCGGCGTCGGGAACCCGGCTGCGAATGATGTCGAGCGCATCATAGAACACTGCCTGGGCCGTGCTCTTCTTGCCGTCGTGCATCAAGCAATTGATGAACTTGCTGGCAAGCGCGGATTCGAAGCGCGGGTCGGGCGTGAGTTGCTTACGGCTGGCGGTGATGCGGCCCATAGAGTAGGGGTCAGGGGTTAGGGGCTAGGGATCAGGGACAAAAACGTCAGGATTTTTTCGCGCCGTACAAGCTGCGCGACTGCTTGCGGCCGTCAACGCCCAAAGTATCGAGCGCGCCGCGAACAATGTGGTACCGCACGCCCGGCAAGTCGCGAACGCGTCCGCCGCGCACGAGCACGATGGAGTGTTCCTGCAGGCTGTGCCCTTCGCCCGGGATATAAACTGTGACTTCCTTGCCGTTGGAGAGCCGCACCCGCGCGATCTTGCGCATGGCCGAGTTCGGCTTCTTGGGCGTCATGGTCTTCACTTGCAAGCACACGCCGCGCCGCTGCGGACACTTGTCCAACACGGGTGACTTGCTGAACTTACGCGGCGCTTTGCGTCGTTTGCGGACGAGCTGATTGATCGTGGGCATGAAGTCTTTCGCTTATCTAAACCGGTGAACCCCTCAATTTACCGGCCCGGACCCGACTGTCAAGGACGGCGAGGACGGG
>DATJEN010000290.1:0-17010 GCA_035496575.1 Pirellulales bacterium | reverse complement strand
ACGCGAGGCGCTCGATCGCTTCTTCCACGAGCGGGCTTTCCCGATCCTCACGCCGATGGCCATCGATCCTAGCCATCCGAGCCCGCACTTCCACAACCGGCAACTCTATTTGGGGGCCATGCTCAAGCGGCATCATGGGCTGGGTCCGAAGCAATTGTTCGCGGTGGTGCAACTGCCGCAGATTCTGCCGCGGTTTGTGCCCTTGGGAGCGCCCGAAGACTCGAAATTCATCCTGCTCGAGCAAGCCGTGGCTGCCCGGCTCCCCGATTTGTTCGGCGGCTTCGAGGTTTTGGATTGGACCACCTTCCGCATCACGCGCGACAGCGACATCGAGCTGTTGGAGCAAGAGTCCGACGACATGTTGCGACTGATCGAAGAGCGTCTAAAGGCGCGCCAGCGCGGCGATGCCGTGCGTCTCGAAGTTGCAATCGGCGCCAACGAAGAGCTGGTCTCCAAGATCATCGAAGAAGAATCGCTCCGCGAAATGCAAGATGGCGCGAGCGATCCCTACAGCGAAGTCTATCGCATCCCGGGCCCGCTCGATTTGACGGGCCTGATGGAGCTGTACGCGATTCCCAACCGCGACTACCTCCGCGATCCGCCATTCTCGCCGCAGTTGCCGCGCGGGTTGCGGACTCGACGTGGCGAGGACCTGTTTGCCGCCATCGCCGAGCGCGACATCCTGTTGCACCATCCCTACGACTCGTTCGACCCGGTGATCGATTTTGTGTCCACGGCGGCCAAAGACCCCAAAGTGCTCGCCATCAAGCAAACGCTGTATCGGATCAGCGGCGACTCGCCGATCACCCGCGCGCTGATGCAAGCGGCTGAAAATGGCAAGCACGTGACGGCGCTCGTCGAGCTCAAGGCCCGCTTCGACGAAGCCCGCAATGTGGGCTGGGCGCGGCAGATGGAGCGTTCCGGCGTGCACGTCGTGTTTGGCTTCCTGGACCTGAAGACCCACTGCAAGGTTTCGCTCGTTGTGCGGCAAGAAGGACATGCGCTCAGACGCTATGTGCACATGGGCACGGGCAACTACAACCAGACCACGGCGCTGGCCTACACCGACTTCGGGCTGTTCACGGCCGATGATGACGTCGGCGAAGATGCTTCCGCACTATTCAACTTGCTGACGGGCTACTCGCAAGGCCACGTGTGGCGAAAACTCGTGCCCGCGCCAGAGCATCTACATCGCCGCACGCTCGAGCTCATCGAGGAGCAAACCGAGCGCGCCAAGGCGGGCCGGCCCTCGCGCATCTTTGCCAAGCTCAATGCCCTCGTCGACTATCGGGTCATCGAGGCCCTGTATCGGGCCAGCCAGGCGGGCGTGCCCATCGATCTGCTCGTGCGCGGAACGTGCGGTTTGCGGCCCGGGTTGCCGGGCATTTCCGACAACATTCGCGTCACGAGCATCGTCGATCGGTTTCTGGAGCACAGCCGGCTGTATGTTTTCAGCCCCGATGACGAGGCGAAGGTTTTTCTGTCGAGCGCCGATTGGATGCCGCGCAACTTCCATCGCCGCGTGGAGGTCATGTTTCCGGTCGAAGACCCGCTGATCGTCAAGCGCATCCTGAAGGAAGTCATCCCCACCTATTTGCAGGACAACGTGCGCGCCCGCCGCCTGTGCAGCGACGGCAGCTACGTGCGCGTGAGGCCGCAGGACCGAGAGCCCGTACACCGCTCGCAAGAAGAGTTCTTGGCCATGCGCGCAAGCCACGTGAGCGACGCCATCGCGGATGGCGCGGCGAACGGATTGGCGGTGCGCGCCTTCTCTCTCGTTACCGGCAAGCCGCGCGACGACTGATCGTCACTCACTCCGTGCGCTCGATGGCCGTGAGGACCAGCTCATCCAGGTTTGATCGCTCGCGCAATTCCGACGCGACGCGCGGGTGAGCAAAAATGCGAACCTGCTTGACGTAATCGTCGAACTGCATTCCGAGGGCGCGCACGACGGGCGAGCCTTCGCCCAAGGGGCGGAAGCGGCCCGACTTCTGCGAACAAACGTCGATTTGAAAGTCGACTTCGCGCTCGACCGGCGGCGCATCGAACAGCACTTCGTGCGGCGCGACAATTCGCCCCAACGCGGAGCTCGCCAACACCGCGAACTGGCTCGCGCAGGCAACCAGCCACGGATAGCCGCGCCGCGCAAGGCGGTTGCAAATTTCGGGCGATTCAAAAACGCTGTATTGCGCCAGTCGCTTGTAGAGGCGGCGATGCGCGCCAAAGAGCCCATCCAACAATTCAGCGGCGGGTCCATCTCCCGCGGCGGCGAACATCGCGGCAATCATCGGGCCTTCGGTCATGCGGAACAGCGCATCGAGGTCCACCTGTCCATGCACCAGAAAAAACGCGCGCTGCAGCATGGCCGTCGCCGCGCGAACGCCGTGATGCCAGTACACCTCGCTGAACATCACGTAGCGGGCGAAAACCATCATCTCGGCCGCCGTCCGCCCCTTGTCGGTGATTGCCAACGCGTCGCCTTTGGCGTTCAGGCACAGGCTTCCGATCAAGCGGCCTTGGTCGAAATGGCGCCCATAGGGCACACCCGCGTGCAAGCTGTCGCGCGCCAGGTAGTCCATCTTGTCGATATCGATCGGGCCCGAAAGCATGCTGGCCAACAGCCGCGAACGCGTATCGCGCGGCTTGCCCGATAGAAGCGCCACCAGGTCGCGCGGGGAAATTGCCCAATCGTCGCGCAGGGCATCGGCAATCTCGCCCTCCAGCAGAAAGCTGTTCGCGAACAGCTCATGCTGCGGAACGCTGGGCAGGCGCATATCTTCGATGGGATGGCAAAACGGCCAATGCCCCAGGTCGTGCAACAGCGCCGCGGCGATGAACAACTCGGCATCCGAGCGCGAGACGGCCGACTCGAAGCGCGGGTCGTACGAAAGCTGCCGCAAAAACAAGAGCGCCAGGCGATACACGCCCAGAGAATGTTCGAACCGGGTGTGGATGGCCGCCGGATACACCAAGGCCACCAACCCGAGCTGGCTGATTTTGGCGAGCCGGCGAAACTCGCCGCTATCGACAATCGCGCGCACGCGTGGGGTGAGGGGCACATCGAGCTCGGCCGGGATGCGGACCCTACCCTGACGCCCGTCCAATCCGGCAATTTCTTCGATGTCGCGCAGTGAGCTCATCGTCCACTCTCAAGTGGCTTGCCTGGTGAGCTCACCCCAAGGCTCCGGCAGTGCCCGTCGACCACAGCGCCGGCATCCCCATCGCAAAGCGAAGCAAGAGCGTCACCATCAGGAAGAAGCAGTAGTGCATGGCCGCGCTACCAAAGTCCAGATCGAATGATGCCCAGGCCACGCCCGCTCCGGCCGCGATGAACGCCGGCGCGATGAACAGCCATTGCCACGGCTCGCCCGTGATGATGCCATAGGCCGGCAACGGTGCATAGACGGCCCACAAGATGGCGTACGCGAACCCGCAGATCAGGCCGCGAATCATCAGCGAACGGCCTCGGTAAGGCTCCAGCTCGTCGTTGCGCAAAAAGGTGTATCCCGCTAGCGCCAATGGTGCTGAAATAATCGCCAGACCGACCACCACGACGGGCAGCTTATTATCGACCAATCGCAAAGCGAGCGCGGCGCCCAGCACGACAACCACCGCGCCGACAATGCCGGCGATTTGAGCGGTCGAGAGCTTGGTTTCGCGGCGCGCGATCGGCTTGCTGACCGGCCGCCCCTTGCTGTCTTTGCCCCCCGAGGCAAACTGCTCGGGCACGTGCACCTGAACCTCGGCGGCCGGCGCGGCGGGCACGGTGAGGATCGTCTTGCACTTGGGGCAGGGTCCCTTTTGACCGGCAAACTTTTCGCTCACGTTGAAGCGAGCTTTGCACTTGGGACACAGAACGGAAATGGGCATCGAAAGACTCGAGAAGCAGTCAGGTCCGTTCGTACAGGAGCGGCCCGACGTTCCAAATCGAGCCGCGCCTAGCGGCGCGCGTCTTGGGCCTCGCAAACAGGGACGACCGCGCGGCGCTTCTGCGACGAGAATTCTAGTTTGGCACAGGCCCGAAGCAAGTCAAGTTCCGCCACCTGAGCGGCAGCCGCGTGCGGCGTTATTCGTCGCCGCTGGCCAGATCGCCCTCGGTGATCATGCGGAAATTCTTGCTGTCCAGCGTCTCCAGCCCCATCTCGATGTTGTCGACCATCAGGGCCACGGCCGGGCGGCCGCGTGGCCGCACCAGCAGCGGATACGCTTGAATGATGTTCACTTCGGCCTGCAGCAGCGCGGTGCACACTTGCAGCAAAGGCTGGTTGCCTTCCGGCAGTTCGACTCCGATCAAGTCGCTTTCAATCAGCGCCAAGCCAGCCCGCTCCAGGATCTCGCGACCCTGCTCGGGATGACTGAGCAGAAAGCGAACGAACGCGCATTCGGACGAGTCGTTGATCGAAAGAGCGACGATTTTGACCTTGCTGCCCTCGAAACGGCGAATGACTTCCAGCAGTTGGCCGACGCGGTTTTCCATGAAAACCGTGAATTGGCGGATCGAGGGGTAGTTTCGCCCTCGCATCGTCGAATAGCCGGTCCCGGTCCCTTCGCCGATGCTCATTCATTCACCTGAGAGAGGTGCCACTGGCTTTGCCAGTGCTCGACGGCCCGCTGGAGCCACGTTCGAAACTCGACCAGCCGCCTCGGGGGCCTGCTGCTCGTAAGTTGACTGGTTATAAGGAAATAAGGATCGCTCGTCAACTTCCCGCGGGTCGGCTACCATGTGCGAGCCAATGGCCGATGGACCTTCGAAGTTATGCTTCGCGAACACGAAATTGAAATCCGCGTCCGCTACCAGGAAACCGATGGCCAAGGGCGCGTCCACCATGCCAACTATTTCACCTATTTCGAGCAGGGGCGCACCGAACTCCTGCGCGCAGCCGGCTATAGCTACCGCGAAATCGAGATCCAAGGCTGGATGCTCGTGGTCCACGAAGTCACCTGCAAGTATCATCAACCGGCCGTCTATGACGACTTGCTGCGGCTGTGCACCAAAGTGGTTTTGGCGCGCGGAGCCCGCGTGGTCAACGAGTACCAGGTGTTTCGCGACCAGACGCTGATTGCAGAGGGACGCAGCGTCGTGGCCTGTATTTCGCGCGAGGGACGCGTGGTGCGGCTGCCCGATGCGCTGTTAAGTGACTTGGGCGCGGAGGTCGAGTAGTTTAGATCGTTAACGGATCGGCTCAATTCCCAAACAGAGCAATCGAACCCAAATGAATTACCTCACGACCATCTTTCTGATCGGGCTGCTGATTTTCATCCATGAGCTTGGGCATCTGCTCGCGGCTCGGCTAGTCGGGATCCCGATCGCGCGATTCTCGATCGGCTTTGGTCCGGTGTTGTGGCGCGTGAAGCGCGGCGCGACTGAATACTGCTGGTCGCTCGTTCCCTTGGGCGGCTATGTCCTGCCGCAGCTCGAAGACGAGGCCGCGTTTTTCAACATCCCGCCGGCCCGCCGCATCGTGATGTGGCTTGGTGGTCCAGCCGCCAACTTTGTTGCAGCATTCCTGTGCATCGCCCTGCTACAGGGAATGCATCACGGCTGGAGCCTTACGAGCTTGTTCGTGGCCCCCGGCGTCGAGCTCCTCCGCGTCAGCCGCGACTTCTTAGCAGCGCTGCCAAGTATTTTGATGCACCCGAGCCGGCTGTCGGGCGTGGTGGGAATCGTGGCGGCCGGCGGCAGCGTGATGGCTGATGGCATCCAAGCGGCGCTTCGCTTCGCGCTATTGTTGAACGTGAACCTGGCGATCTTCAACTTGCTGCCCATGCCCCCGCTGGACGGGGGCAAGATCGTGGCTGCACTGCTTGAGAAGCTGCATCCCAAGTTCGTGGTCGCCCACCAGGTGATGGCACTAGCTGGTCTGGCTGTGCTGCTCGGGCTGATGGTATATACCACCGTCCTGGACATGATCCGCCTTGCCTGAGGCCGGGTGGGGCCACATGCTCAGGCGCAAGCGCGCGGCCACCCAGAAAACCGGCGGTTTGCCCGTCGATTTCCACGCATCTGGCCGCACTCAGCGCGCCGATAAAGGATGATGCGGCGAACCGCTCGTTCGCAGCGCGGCGTTAAGCCAGGTCGGGCCGACCTCAGTTTTCAAAGCTTAAGGAACCAAGCGATGAAACGAATTTGCATGGCCTTAATTGCCGCGTGCGCCCTCACGATGGTAGCCAAGCCGGTAGCAGCGCACGGGCCTCGCTACAGCGTGTTCATCGGCGCGACGCCCTTTTACCCCTATCGGCCGTATTACAGCCCGCTCTACTATCCGCCTCCGCCGCGCTACTACTATCCCGGACCTCCCTATGCGGTCTTCCCGGCGCCGCCTGTGGCTGCGTACTACCCCTACCCGAGCACCTTTGGCTTCTACTACGGGCGGTAAGGGCGTTGATCCGGCAGGTTAGACAGAACGCAGGCGTAGCCTGCTGCCAATGATGGCTACCCACAAGGGGGGTCACTACGTTCCCCTTCCAACGCATGCAAGGCTGGTTTTCCGGACGGCCCGTAATTAAGCTTGTTACGACGTGGCAGGCTAACGGCCCGCTCGATTCCTACGAACTCCTACTCGGTTCTCTAGCACTCGCAATCAGAAAGCGCTACTGAGCAATTTCTTTGTTGTTTGGCGGTCGATGTGACTCGCCTTTCTTGCAACAGCTCAGTTTTCTTGAAGGCTTTCCATGCGGTTGTTTTTTGTTGCTTTGCTCGCGCTCGTCGTGGCTCCCGCCGGCGTCTCCGCCGGCACGATCTCGTTCAGCCAGGTCGGGATTCCATCGGGCGCAAAGCTTGTCGTTGATGTGTCCGCCACCTTCACAAATGTGGGTAGCAATCTCGAGATCGATTTGTACAACAACTCCGCGGGAACCGACCCACTGCAAATCATCAGTGGTATCTTGTTCAACGTCAGCGGACTCGGGCCCATCGGAACATCTCTCAGTTCGGCGCTGACTGGCAGCGGCAGCGAGCTGTTTACCAGCGGGACGGCGGGCACATTGAACGCTGAGCTTCGCAATTCGGTTTTGGGCGGCCAGAAGGGTTGGCAATATCTCTCCCCGCCTGGGAAACTCAACGGCGTCAACTACCAATATGGCCTCGGTTCATCGGGGCTGGCCGGTACCTTTGGAGGTCTGGCCAACGCCAGTTATGGCGTCATCGGTCCCGGCAGCAATATCGGGCACGTGCCGCTGAGCAATCAGCTTCCGCTCGTCATGAGCACGTCCTCGTCCCCATCCAAGGCGGTTTTCATCATCAGTGGATTCAACGCCGACGTGTCGCGCATTACCGCCGTTAACTTCGCATTCGGCTCAGCCGGGAACAACAATATCGTTGTGAAAGTGCCCGAGCCATCGAGCTTGGTCCTGGCCGGGCTGGGGCTTGCCAGTCTGGTCGCCTGCGCATGGCGTCGTCGCAGAGTCCGGCAGCCGATCTAGCGCAGGCCGCACTTCGGCTTGAACGTGCGCCGAACCTTTCGATTCCATCCGCGCGACCCGCGGAGCGCAATCGGCTCCATGATTCCATTTCCAGTCGCGCTTATCGGTCGAGGTGCGCGATGGCGGACCGAAGCGGCTCGCGCGAAACTTGAATCAACCCTGCCGATGGGTCACTCAAGTCCACGATCAGGAAAACCGCGCCCGCTGCTGAAACGGCAGAGATGAACAAGGCCGTCATGACAGCCGGGTTGCGCGGTGCAAACAGGCCAAAGCTGACGAAGATCGCAAACAGCCACAGCAACAGGACCGAAAGAAACGGAAGCAAGCTTGAGGCGTCTTGTTGCTCACTCAAGAGCCAACGAGTGCGTCCTAATTCGATCGTCGTCTGTAAAGCTTGCGATTGCAGCGCAGGCCGCGAGTCAGCGCCAGTCGCGAGTGCTTCGATGGCCAAAATCACTTTAGCCCCTTCATCTGATACTTCGTCTGCGCCCAAACCTGACCCTTCGCCTTCATCGGACAAAGACTTTTCCGCCGCGATGACTGTGCTGCGCAGCGCTTCGCGGGCCTTGGTGGCCTCAGACCCATAGATGGAAAGCAAACGGTCCAGGGCGACGATATTCGCCGACAACTGTTGGAACCCGTTGTTCTGAGCATCGAATCCGCTCTTTGCCGATGCAACCAACAGGCCAAGAACCAGCGCGGCGAGCGTCGCAAGCAGACCGCTGGTGATTCGAATAACTTCTTTGGAGTCAGAGCTCAAATACGTTTCCGGCAGCCGTTCGCGGAGTGACATGCCCACCAAGGCGCCACCAAAGGCGAATGCAAACACAATGGCCGCGACCCATAATGAAATCACGTGAAACCTGCTGGCCGGGCTAGCAATTCGGACGTGAAACCGTATCGCCCTGAGTTAGATCGAGCGATGTGGGGATTTGACCTTTCTTGCCGAGCATCGTAGCAGGCCGCGGGGCGGTTACAAGCGACTCCACTTGATTCGCGATCCTGCCGGCCCCCATAGTATCCGGCAATCACATCCAAGCCGTGGAGGTCGCATGCATCGCCCACGCCGCGCGTTCACGCTCGTTGAGCTGCTAGTCGTCATCGCCATTATCGGCGTCCTGGTGGCGCTGCTGCTACCGGCCATTCAGGCCAGCCGCGAAGCCGCGCGGCGCTCTCAGTGCGCCAACAATCTCAAGCAAATCGGGCTTGCGCTGCTCAATTATCACGACACGCATCGAGCCTTTCCGCCCGGATTCCTGGCAAAGGTTCCCCCTTCGGATGTCATGACGCCTGGTTGGGGTTGGGCCTCCTTCATTCTGCCGATGATGGAGGAACCTTTTCTGGCGGGCATGATCGACTACGGGCTGCCCATCGAACATCCGCACAACGACATCGTGAAGACTGTGGTGAGCGGGTATCTCTGCCCCACCGATGAAGTGGCGACCGAAGCCTTCGCGGTCACCGACGAAAATGGCGCGACGCTCGTCATGGCCGCGCCCAGCAGCTATGCGGCCACCGTGGGAGACGACGCCAGCGAGGTCGACGCGATGACGGGCAACGGCATCTTCTTCCGCAATAGCGGCATCCGCATCGCTCAAATCACCGACGGAACCTCTCATACCGTCATGGTGGGCGACCGGGCGTTCGCCCAGGTCAAAGGCATCTGGGCCGGCGCACCCAATCGGAGTGTGACCCGTGCCGGTCTGGAAAACAGTTGGCAGATGGCTACTGCGGCCGCGCCGGCCTTGACTCTCGTACACAACAATTGGGTCAACATCACCACCGACGAAGACGGCGGTTTGGACGATTTTTTCCAGCCGCCACGTTGATGGCATCAATTGTGTGTTCGCCGATGGCTCAGTTCACTTCATTCCCAGCATCGTGACTGACGGTGAAGTGCGGCGCAATTTCTGGGCCATGGGCACGCGCAAGGGCAACGAGATCATCTCCTGGCAGCCCGACTGAAATCGGGAGCTCGCGCGCCGGAGAGACTCTAGCTCGTCCACCAAACGGGCGAGCTGCCCGATCGCTTCAAAGCGATTCCCTGTTTGCAATCGCCGCAGATGTGCGCGCCCACCGGATGATAGGCCGGCGGGCACGCGCATGATTGGCGGTGGATCTCCGGCGGCTTTGCGCTCATTGTGGTCGACACAATGGCACTCACGAGACTCAAACTAAATTTGGACCAGCCGAAAAACTTGAATAGGCCGTGGATTCATGCGCTCTCGCGAAAAACCCGCTACTGGCATTTCAAGTGCGTCCAACAGCCGCCTCAGTTTTGCATGGTAGAGACGTCCCAAGCAGCCACGTGACGCTGGCAGTTGGGAACGGAACAGGCGCGCCCTCCCTTCGAAGACGAGTGAGCGAGCCCGCACTCTTTCGACTCCGTCGTCTCGCAAAGTTCGGAAGACCGGGACAGGAGCACCGTCGCCGCCGCGCCTGTTGGTGCCCGCCGAGCCGGTCGTTTGGAGCGCCGCAGCTTTATCTCCCTGGTTTCTACTTGGAGGCCGATCATGTCAACCAGCACTCGTCGCGCGCGTCTATTGTGGACGCAACCTCATCTGGAAAGACTCGAGGACCGTTTCCTGTTGTCTGCCAACGTCCAGCAAACCAACCTGGTGTCAGACTTGCCCGGCGTTGCCCAAGTGTTGGATCCCAACCTGGTTAATCCATGGGGTATGTCTGAGAGTTCCAGCAGCCCCCTCTGGGTATCCGACAACAATGCCGGCGTTGCCAGCCTGTACCGCGTCCCCGGGTTGAACAACACGCCAGTCAGCATTAACCCGCTGGTCGTGAGTATCCCGTCGCCAGGCGATGCGACTGGGAGCAGCGGGACGCCCACCGGCACCGTATTCAACACGGACGGCGGTGCGCTAGGAGGGTTCAAGATCAGCGGCGTCGACGCGAACAACCATGCGACTTCCGCTCCGGCTGTCTTTTTGTTCGCGACTGAGGACGGCACCATTGTCGGTTGGAATCCTGGCGTCAATCCCGCGGGCTTCGATCCGGCTAAGGCCGGCACGTACGGGATCATCGCCGTGCCCGACGCCAATCAGCAAACGGATGCTGTTTACAAGGGGCTGGCCATCGCAACCAGCGCCACGCCGATCATCGCCGGTGACGCCAATAGCACGGCCCTGCTCTACGTCTCCAACTTTCATGCCGGAACGATCGAGGTGTATGACGCGGCGTTTCACCAGGTGACGTCGCTGCCGGCTAGCGCCTTTGCCGATCCGAATTTGCCGAAGGGCTATGCCCCGTTCAACGTACAGGTTTTGAACGGCCAACTGTATGTCACCTATGCCAAGCAGGACGACGCGAAGCACGACGACGTGGCCGGGCCACATCATGGATTCGTGGATGTGTTTAACCTGGACGGCACTCCCGGCCTGGCGGGCGGCGCGGTGCGCCTGATCTCGCGCGGTCCGCTCGATTCGCCGTGGGGTTTGGCCATTGCGCCAGATGGCTTTGCCGGCCTGAGTGCCCCGAACAATGACCCGGTCCTGCTTGTCGGCAATTTCGGCGACGGCCACATCAACGCGTTCGACGCCAGCACGGGCGCCTTCTTGGCGCAACTGAAAGATCCCGACGGCGAGCCGATTCAGATCGATGGGCTGTGGGGACTGAAGGTGGGTAACGGAGGCCAAGGCGGCGATGCCAACACCGTCTACTTCACCGCAGGCTTATTCGACGAATCGCACGGCCTGTTTGGCTCATTGACAACCGCGGCCGAGGGCTCGCCGGAGGGCGCCGCCGAGGCACAGATGATCCAGGCGGACCTCGACGTCGTCCAACTGAGCTTGCAGACCCTGCAGATGGATCTCCAGGCGGGCGCCCCAAGGGCAACGATTCGCCAGGATCTTCAGGACTTCAAGCAATTGCTAATGCAACTGGTTCGCGACCAACGGCGCTTCGTGTCCGATACCCTGACCGATTCCGGCATTGGCCATGGGCACAAGCACGACCAGGTCACACTAGGGGTTGAGCTCGAGGCTGTGCAGAGCGTTTTCGCCGAACTGGGCAAGCTGCATTTTTGATCGCGAAAGTCCGCTATTTGTGACGGCGAAGCCACCGTCCTAGCGCGGACCGGCTAAGCGGTGGCTCTTTTACGAGCTTAGCCTGGTGCCCGTTGAGCTCGCCAACTCGGGTAGCCATGCTTGGCGGGTGTGCCGGGCACATTCGACTACCTTTGTTTTCCGTAAGGATGTTGCGAACAAGGAGTGCAGATCCTCTAAAATTGGGCCGGACTCAGTCTGAGGATCTGCCATGAGCAAAGTCAAAACACCTGCGACCTCCGAGCCTTCTCATCAAGAGGCCAGGTCCAACAACGAGTTGGCGGATCGTATCGACCGCGCGGTGGAGCAGGGTAGGTTGCTGCGCAAGCAGGCGCCGCGCTCGCAGCAGGGAGTTTACAAGCCTTCGCTCGATCGGCGCGATCCGATTGAGATTCTCGAAGAGTCGAGCCAGAGCCGTGTCCCGCATCTCGTGCCGATTCGCTACGGACGGATGTTGCAATCACCGTTTGCCTTCTACCGGGGCGGTGCGGCGATCATGGCGGCCGACCTCGCACACACGCGACCGATCGGGTCCAAGGTGCAGGCGTGCGGCGATTGCCACCTTTTGAACTTTGGTGTGTTCGCCACGCCCGAGCGGCGGCTCGTCTTCGACATCAATGATTTTGACGAAACGCTTCCCGCCCCTTGGGAATGGGACGTCAAGCGTCTGGCGGCGAGCTTCGTTATTGCGGGCAGGAACAACCACTTCCGGCGGTCACAGTCGCGCGCCGCCGCCGTCACCTGTTGCCGCAGCTACCGCACGCACCTGGCCCAATTCGCCGCGATGCGAGCGATCGACGTCTGGTACGAACGCGTCGATGTGGAAGATTTGCTCGCTCGGCTCCCAACCAAGGCGTTTGGCCGTCACGACCGAGACGAAATTCGCAAAGCGGCTCACGGAACCATCGAACATGCTTTCCCCAAATTGTTGGAGCAATTCGGGCAGCAAACCTTGATCCGCGACTGTCCTCCGCTCATCTACCACGCGCGGCATTCCGAAGCCGTGGAATTCGTCGGCCACTTGCGATCTGCCTATGAAGGGTACCGTGCGACCTTGCCGGACGAGCGACGAGTCTTGCTCGATCGCTACGCACTGACGGATCATGCCGTGAAGGTCGTGGGGGTGGGGAGCGTGGGGACGCGCTGTGGCGTCTTCTTGCTGATGGCTGGCCCCGGCGATCCGTTGTTCCTGCAAGTCAAAGAGGCGCTACCGTCCGTACTGGAGCCATACTGTGGTAAGTCCGTCTATGAACCGGGACAGCGAATCGTTATCGGGCAACGGCTGATGCAGGCAGCCAGTGACTTGTTCTTGGGCTGGACGCATGGCGAGCAAGGACGGCACTTCTACGTTCGCCAACTGCGCGACGTGAAGATCAAGCCGCTCGTGGAGATGTACGACGCAAACACGATGAATGTGTTCGCGGAATCTTGCGGGTGGGTTCTCGCGCGTGCGCATGCTCGGTCCGGATCACCCCAGGAGATCAGCGCCTACTTGGGCAGCAGCGACATCTTCGACGAGGCGATCGGCGATTTTTCTGAAGAATACGCCAACCAAAACGAACGAGACTACGAAGCGTTCCAAAGTGCCGTTCGCAAGGGAACACTCCCGGCGGAAGTCGGCATGTAGGTCAGCGCGTAAACCGCCCCGCGGGACACCTCACAGGCAGAACCCAAGCGGCGGATTCTTCCTCACCCCTGCCCTCTCCCATTGAGGGAGAGGGCTGAGGGGAGAGGGCTTCGAGCGGTCATCACTTGATTATGAACGCGAGCGTCTGCACTGTCGGGTCGTTGCCAATCGTGTAGAAGAGGTAATAGGTCCCCGCCTTGAGGGCCTTACCCGATCCGTCGACCAGCTTGAGGTTGAACATGTAGGAGCCGCCGACGTTACGGAACAATCCACCCGGATTGCTGTTCCCCGAGTCGGAGGCCGGCGACAGGGTGTTGACCGGCTGATTCGGACTGGTTCCGATTCCTAGCACGTGCACTGGAAGGCTGGGCGACGAGACATTGTTTCCAGAGCCGTCGAAGACTTGCAGTTGGATCGGCAGAGTGCTACCGCCTTGTTTGGCCTTCGACAGGTCCGTAGTTACCACGGGCGACAGCGCTGAATCGTCGTTCAAGATCGTCCCTGTCCCCGTCGCCGTGGAGATCGTGGCATTCGTGGGATTGCTCAAAGTGACGGTGAACGATTCGTCCGGCTCGACGGCCGTATCACCAACGACCCCGATGGTGATCAACATGCTCGTGACGCCCGGCGCAAATGTAATCGTGCCCGTCTGTGCAGCGAAGTCCTGTGGCGTTTTCGCTGAGCCTTCGGCGGTCGAGTACTCGACAATGACCGGCAGCGTGCTCGCGCCTGAGAGAGTTACGGTAAACACGAAAGGCGTCGTGAGAGAATTCCCCTCGTTTTGGGTTACATTGTTGATCGAGATGGTCGTCGGAGGAGCCTCCCAGATCACGTCGACCTGATTGGATGTCTGCAATTGCGACTGGTCATCCGTGAATTGAGCGACCCAGACATCGGTTCCCGTCGTTTGCCCCGCCTTATTCACATGAAGCACGGCCTGTCCGTTTGCATCCGTCGTGACCTGGTCTTGGTCTCCCGCGTCGGGTCCTGAAACAACGGTAAACGTCACCGTCCGATTGGCGATTGGGTCGCCGTTATCGTCCTGCACCGTCGCTGTCAGATCGGCCGTATCGCCCACCGTATGTGTCTGCGTCGTGGGTGTCAGAACAACACCCTCTCCGACCACCGCGACGTTCGACTTGAGGTTGAACGCGCCGAAGAAAATGTTGTCGTCATTGGACGGGTTCAGGGTGTTTACCGAAATCGTCGTATCGCCGTTATTGACGAAGGGGAGCAAGTTGTACAGTTCGTCATCGTAGCGCGGGTCCGTCGAATGGATTAACGGGTCAGCAGGGTTGGCGTCCGAGTCGTCTAGCCCGCCGACCGTAAGCAGCGCTCCGTTCTGACTTTCGCCATCATCCTGAGCGCCGGCCGACGAAGTCAATCGCTGGCCGTTTACGTCCACCTGACTGTACTGCGACGGAGATGACGGTTGAAAACCGAACGAGATTCCCAACGACATGTCGAGCGATAGATTAGGATCGGTCTTATCGATCGGATCGCCCAACAACACCGAGAACGTGTCTCCCGAAGTGCTCTGCGCGCCAAACAACAAAGCAACGGTGTTGTCGGTGGTTTGCGCCGGATCGTCGAAGATCACAGCGAGGATTTCGCCGTCGATGTCGCTCGACACATTGCTTTCAGTGACTGAAAAATCGATGCGGCCGGCCGCCGCCGCGTCAATCTTCGATTTCACTAGCGAAGTCACGTCGGCCCAGCCATTCGTCGAAGAAATGCTGCTGGGAATCACCGTGTCCCAGATAACGGGCACGCCGTCAATCGTGATGTCGCCATCTTGAAGCGTGTAGCCCGAAAAGCCAGTTGAGGCGCCGGCCAGGTAGGCGGCGTGAACCGTCGCGCCGGCCGAAGGCTTTTGAACTTGAATGATGCCGCCGCTGAGGCTTGAACTCCCTAACCCATCGACGGAAAGATCGACTTTACCTGTTGCGCTGGCGATCGGTGAAATGGAGAGCAGGTCGCGCGACTCTAGCGTTTCCAGTCCTACACGGGCCCAACGTCTGTTGACGATGCGATGGTTTCGATGTGGCTTGTGAGAACGTCCGTCGCTGGTATTTCGCCAGTTCAACATATTAGTGCTCCTTGTGAATGCGGCGACAAAGAAAGACTCCAGTCCAATTCGATCCCCACACTTGCACCGACATGAACATTGCGGCCAATCTCAGCAAACTGACCTAGGCGGCAGGCAACCTGCCCTCTTGGCTTAAGGATGGGTTCGCCACCCCCACTTAAGGACTACGACCATACCACACGAACTTGAGAACGCAATCCTTTTTTCGGGCATTTTCAAATTTCGACCATCGGGGGCTAGCGCGCGGGAGCGGTGCTCTGGCGATGACGCGCAAAGAGATCGTGTCATTCGACGTGCGGCGCAAAATCGAGTAGCGAGCTGGGCCGCTCACACCGCAAAGATCAGCGCCAGGCGGGCGCAGCGGTTGATTCGGACTTTCGCAGAAGTCACTTTACCGAGATGGGCTATAAAGGCGATGACGGGCCGGCACGTTCGGCGCCGATTGCCGTGCCGGATCTGATCGATATTCACGTAGGCAGCCGACAATTGGGGTTTGGAGGTGATCTTGTGTTAGTTCGCGGCATCGGGCTGTTGATCGCGCTGGGAGTGCAAATGGCATTTCCTTTAATCTCCGCTGGTCAAGAACAGTCATCCTCTTCAAGTGTTCGCAGAGCCGGCCTGCCGCATGCAAATCCGGCAGCGACGATGCGTGTCGCCGCCGTGCAGATGCGGTCGTCACGTGACCTGAATGACAATGTTGCTGTGATGAAACAGCATATTGAACGCTGTGCTCGCGACGGCGCGCGAGTCGTGGTATTTCCTGAGTGCTCTTTGAGCGGCTATTTCGATGACAAATACATGAAACAGCTCACGAGCGAGGCATTGGACGCCGGGCTGCAACATATCTGCGACACGTGTAGCCAATGCAAGGTCTATGCCATCGTCGGAATGCCATATCGAGACGGCGACAAGCTGTTCAACTCGGCCATTGTGATCGACCCGGCGGGTACGGTCGTCGAACGTTACCACAAAATTCAGCTCGCCGAATCGTGGCCCAGCGCAGGCGACCATCTATCCGTCTTCAGGATCGACGGCGTGCCCTGCTCGATTATTGTCTGTCACGATGAGCGTTACCCGGAACTGGTCCGTTTGCCAGTCTTGGCCGGGGCGCGTGTTATCTTCTACGTCTCGCACGAGTCAGGAATCCGCAATGAGAGTAAACTTGCGCCCTATCGAGCGCAAATTCAGGCCCGCGCCGTTGAGAACACGGTGTATGTAGTACAAGCCAACGCACCGGCCAACGAAGACACCTCCGGCTCGCATGGCCAAAGCCGCATCATCGCCCCTGACGGCAACATTGTGAAAGAAGCCACAGTCTTTGGCGAGGATGTAGTCACTGCCGCGCTGGACGTCAGCTTGGCCACCGGTCGCATGGCGCAACAGAGTGTCGACCGCGGCCCCTTGGGAGATTGGTGGCGAAAAGGCATGGAGCAAGTGCGCAAGATCAGCAACTAACCCCCCGGGCAACGCCAGTTGGCGGCCGGACAATGCCCCCGTCCCAAAAATCGGACCAGACTTATCTTCGCCCCAGAGATTTTACTAAAACCAGTGGGCGATGAGGGACTCGAACAGCACCGCTCTAGTGCGGAAGAAACCGCAATTTCTAAAACAGGCGGCGCAGAATCCGGCGCACTATCGCTGGATGAGTGGGAAGCACTCCCTGCCGACCTGCGGGCGCGGATCATGGCGGCACTTCGGCCATCGCGGCGCCCGCGGTAGAATTCAGATTCGGGACGGCCGGCTTGATCACCGGCTTGCGGCTCCCGGCGGGCCTGACCTCTCCTCCTTGCAGGTCGCTCGCCCGGGGGCCTAACCCA
>DATJEN010000289.1:0-46922 GCA_035496575.1 Pirellulales bacterium | reverse complement strand
TGTTGAGCGCCTCGACGACGGGCCGCCAGACCGGCGTCGTGTCGATCGTCGCGTGCAGCTGGGCGGGAGGCCGATCTCGAATGTTGCCGGCCCAGGCAGCGCCCAGATTCCCGGCGAGCTGGCGCGCCTGCTCGTCGCGAGCAAACACGTACACTTTCGACTCGGGAAACCAATGCCGCACGAACTGCAGCACCAGGTGCCCCGAACCGCCAAATCCCATCAGGCCGAGCGACTGGCCATTTTCAAGATTGGTCAGGCGCAGGGCCCGATATCCCACGGCCCCGGCGCATAAGAGTGGGGCCGCCTGAATGTCTGAGAACACGTTCGGAATCTTGTACACATACGATTGATGGACGGTCATGTACTCCGCATAGCCGCCGTTGACGTCGCGTCCGGTCGCTTTGAACTCGGGACTGAGATTCTCGTCCGCGCCGCCCGTGGAGGAATAAATCCAGCCGATCCCCACGCGCTGGCCGGGCTGAAATCGGTTCGCTCGGCTTCCCAGCCGATCAACGCGTCCCACAACCTGGTGCCCCAGCACCACGGGCAGCCGCGGCGGAGGTGTTCGCCCCTCGATTTCGTCGAGTTCGGTGTGGCACACGCCACACACTGAGACGCGAACCAGAATCTCTTCAGGCTGAGGTTCGGGGATTGGCAGATCAACGAGCGACAGCGGTTCCTGGTCGTCGTCGAGCGAAGCAATCTTGGTAAGCACCATTGCCCGCATCGTGAACCGCCCCGCCGAAGCGTTACATGTTCGTCAGATCGTCTGAGCCGCCGGGACCGATCAGGGCATCGAGCGCGGCTGCAAGCTCGCCCGCGTGTGAATCGTCACGCGCGTAAATCCGACAGATGCGATGGCTGAGCGGCAACTGCCGAAAGAGCTGGTCGTCGGTCAAGGGGCGAGGCTCGCCGCGGCCCGTGTCCCACAAGAAGTTCTGCCCCAAGCTCGGCCCGCGCGTGTCTGGCCGATGGATGTGGCGCGCCAGATCAACGCGCAGCGGCATGTCAGTCAGGTTTTTAGGCAACTGTGCCCGCAAGGCCCGCTCGACAAAATCCGCGCGGCTAAAGATGCTGCTGCGTTCGGCCTGGGCGGCATCGAACACCAGGTTCCGCTGCACGACCATCTTCCAGCGCACCTGGCGGGACAGGAACTCCTGCCATCGCGCGCCCAGCTCGCGTTTTCGGTCATTGCTGCTCTCGTGCCATCGCGCCACGTCCATCAACAGCGACCACTCGGTAAAGCGGCGGTATTTGTCCAAGTGTTCGAGCGGATTGCCTGGAAACAAAAACTCCTTCGATTCGGCGAACAAATCCGCCAGCGTCAGGTCGATCGCCCGCACCGTGCGATGAAAATAAATCGTGCGAAACAAATCGGCCCGTACGCTCATGAACTGCACCAGGGCCGCCATGCCGCGCGGGTGGATCGTCAGGCCGGCCTTCGTGAAGAAGCTGTAGTGCAGCAGCCGCTCCAGGTCGAACGCGCGTGTGTTATAGCCCGACATGTAGGCGTCGCGGAGGACGAAGTCCATGTTGTCGACGGTGTAGATGCCGCTGAACAGGCTGCGCAGCAGCTCGAGCCAGCGCGGGCGGTCACTTCCCGCGCCGCCTGCTTTCGGGCGCGCGATGAGATAGGCAATGTCGTCGGGCTCCAATCGCTCACCTGGCTGAAGCTCGCCGTGCGGGTTGCGTCGCACGCGGTGGATGAGCGCTCCCAGCTCATTGCGAATGATTGCGCCGCCCAGCGTTTCATGGCTCAGCCCAAACTGAGACAGAAAGTGGTCATCGAAAAAGTGGCCGAAGGGGCCGTGCCCCACGTCGTGCAACAAGCCTGCCAGCCGCACGAGCGACTCGACGCACGCCCGGCTGGGCACCTGCGGGCAGACCTCGGCCAGGCTGTCGTACAGCGTTGCCACGGCCCGACTGCCCAAATGCATCGCGCCCACGACGTGTTGAAAGCGCGTGTGTTCGGCCGTGGGAAATACCCACCAGGCGGTCTGCAACTGATGGATCTGCCGCAGCCGCTGGACCCACGGGTGATCGATGATTTGCCGCTCGGAAACTTCGCCCTCGGCCAGCCCCGCGTCCGAGACGAAGGGAACATAGCCGTGCACCGCGTCGTGGCTGAGGTTTTCGCGTTGGAAATTGCGCATCGAAGACTCGTGATCGGCCTAACCTTGCCAGCAAGCTGGCGAGCGACATGCGGGCATGCGCTTTGCAAGCACCTCGTGCCGCGGGTGGTGCCGCGGCTTCATTTTATCGCTCGCCTGCGAGCCAGGGCAGGCGTGACGCCTCGGCTCTGTGCGAGAGAGCAGCCCCCGAAGCGGCGTGCCCAAACGGCACGCTGCCGAACGAGTTCGGGAATCATGAGTCTTTGCGGAAGTGACTGACCTGATAACTCATAGGGCGCGAACGGATTGTGCTGATTGCCGCGTGTGAGACAGCCGATCTAGTAAGGAAGTCCACCCCGCCATAGACTCAGTAACTTTTAGAGGTCAGGCGGTTTCGCCGGTCAGGTGATAGCCAAGGAGAGCGATCGTGCAGCGACTTTCGAATTGGGGGATTTCGGCTCTGGCGGCGGTTGCGGTTAGCCTCCCCATCACACTGCAAGCGGCTGTGCCCACGTCAGAGTCGCTGTTTCCAGAAACGACCAAGGGCTACCTGTCGGTCGGCTCGGTCGACCAGCTACGCGAGGCATGGGACAAAACGCAACTCGGCCAGTTGACGAAAGATCCGGCGATGAAGCCCTTCATCGAGGACCTTCGCCGCCAGCTTCAAGAAAAGTGGACCAAGAGCCACCAAAAGCTGGGGCTGACTTGGGACGATCTGCAGGACGTGCCCTCCGGCGAGGTTGCGCTGGGGTTGGTCTTGCTTAGCCCCACCGAAATCGCGGTTGCTATCACCGCGGACGTGACCGGCAATTTGCCCAAAGCCAACGCGCTGTTGGACAAGGTGCAACAAAACATGGCCGCCCAAAAGGCCGTGCGCTCGCAGCGCAACGTGCAAGGAACGAACGTCACGGTCTTCGACGTGCCCAAGCATGGCGATGAGCCCGCGCACCAGATGATTTATTACATTCGCGAAGATCTGCTGGTGGCTTCGGACAACTTGCGGGTCATCGACGGCATCCTGGCACGACAGGGTCAAACAAAGAACGACAGCCTGGGCCGCGTGGCGGCCTTCGACGCCATCACCAAACGCTGCCGCACGGCAGCGGGCGAACTGGTTCCGCACCTTCGCTGGTTCATCGAACCCTTCGGCTATGCCGATGCGATGCGACTCTCGAGCAGTCAGCCGCGGAAAAAGGGCACGGACATGCTCAAAATCTTCCGCGAGCAAGGTTTCACCGCCATCGAAGGTATCGGCGGATTCGTCAATTTCTCGGTCGCGCCTTACGAAATCCTGCACCGCACCTATATCCATGCTCCGGGAAACAAAAATGGCGAGCGGTTCACGCTGGCTGCCCGGATGCTCGAATTGCCGAATGGAGGCACCTTTACGCCGCCCGATTGGGTGCCGCGCGATATGGCCAACTATGTCGCAGGTAATGTGAACACGAAGAACGCGTTTGAGAATTCAAAGACGCTCGTCAACGACATCGTCGGTGATGAGGTTTTCGAGGACGTGCTCGAGTCGATTCGCACCGACGAAAATGGCCCCCGCATCGACATTCGCCGCGACGTCGTTGCCCACCTGGGCAATCGCCTGACGATGGTCTCTGACGTTCAGGTTCCCATCACACCCAAGAGCGAACGGATGGTGGTGGCCATCGATACGACAGACGAAAAGCGGCTGGCCGAGGTGATCAAGAACTGGATGGAGACCGATCCCGACACGCGTCGCCGCGAGGTCAACGGGCACGTGGTGTGGGAGATCGTCGACGAAAAGGCCGAGCTGCCGATGGTCACCATCGAAAACAGCCCGCTCGACGACGCCGGCCGGAAAGACGACGAGCCGGAAGAAGAAAAGCCGCTGTTGCCCAACTCCGCCGTGACGGTGACCCACGGGCACCTGTTTGTCGCCACGCATATCGACGTCCTCGCCAAGGTGCTGGCGGACATCGACAAGCGCCAGAAGCTGTCGGAAAGCCCCGACTACCTGCGCGTGGAGGCGGAGTTGTCAAAGCTGGCCCAGCCCGAGCAGTGTGGCCAGGCCTTTATCCGCACCGATGATGCCTGTCGCGGCGTGTACGAGTTGATGCGCACGGGAAAGATGCCGGAGTCGGAATCCATGTTGGGCCGGCTGCTCAATTCGCTGCTCGGCGACGGCAAGGAAGGCGTGCTCCGCGAACAGCGCATCGATGCGAGCAAGCTACCCGATTACGAAATGGTCCGCCGCTACCTGGGTCCGGCCGGTATCACGATGACCACCGAGGCCGAGGGGTGGTTCTTGACGGGTTTCACGCTGCACAAGGACGAATAGCCGTCCCGTGGCCTAAGGCCCTAGTGCTCGACCTTGGCCCAAAACGGGTGCTGGCGGTCGCCGCGCGTGCGCACGTCTTCCAGCAGGACGGACAGGTCGGGGTCGATCCGCCGGCTCTTGGTGAGCGACGTATTGTTAAGCGTCAGCTTCATCGGACGATTGAAGTCGACCGCCTCGGGCGACAGCCAGAGCGTCACCTGGCCCATCGAGCTCGAGATCGATAGCCCGTTCGTCGCCAGTTGCTTTCCGGTGATGTGTATCGGAAGTATGCCGCGTCCCGGCGGCCAGTTGGCCGGATCGACCATGCCCTTGGAGGGAAACTTGCTCCCTTCCAGCCACCAAAAGTAATTGTCCCAAGGACGCATGGTCACCACCGTGAATTCCTTGGGAAAGAAGTTGCGCGAGGGGCGACGGTTCATCCAGTCGAACAAGTTCAAAATGTCGTCGTGGAAGTCCTCGTGGCCGCGGCCGCGGTACTCGACCAGCGTGATATCGAATCGCTTGTTGAAATAGCGCTCCAGGTGCGGGGCATTGGCGACCGTCTTGTCGCCGTCCAACTCGCCGCCGAGCACGTACATCGGCACCAGACCGGCGTTGTCCGAATACAGCGTGCAGTATTTTTCGCAACGCGCGACGATGGGCATCACCCCCGCCCACAGGTCCGGGTGCGCGAGGCCGATGTCCCAAGCGGCGTTGCCGCCCAAGGAATGCCCCGTCAAAAACACGCGGTCGGTATCGATCGAAAACCGGCGGCAGGCGTCGCGCAGGCTGCCAAGCACGGCGGCATGCTCGCGGGCTGAAAACTCGTATTCGCGCTGCCCGTCCTTCATCCAATCGACGGCCACGACGATGTAGCCCAACCGCGTGGCCTGTCCCATGCGCATGCCCGTCTCGACCTGTTCGCCGGCCCACCAGTCGATTTGCCGCTCGGGCGTGGTGCCGCCGCCGTTGAGCGTGACGATGGTCGGATAGCGCACGAGCGGATCGTATTGCGGCGGCAGTAGAACGAGGTAGCGCGCGTCAGGCTCGTTGTCGAGCCCGATCGGCACGCTCAACTTATAGAAGCCCGGAGTGGCGGCGGAGGGATCGGGGCTGGGGAGCGGCGGCTTCATGTGGGCAATGATGCCGGCCACGAGTTTGGGCGAAGCGCCTTCGAGCCCTTCGAGTTGTTTGAGCAGTTGAGCGCGCTCGTTCTTCACCCCTTCCACCAGGTAGCGCTCGATGATCGCACGAACTTTGAAGAGCGACATGGCGATGATCAAATTCGTGTCCGCCTGGTCGCTGCCCAACAGCCAGCCGGTGGCCGCAAGCGCCACCTTCTGCTCGGGGGTCATGCCGGGGTCGCTGCCCAACCGCAGGTAGGACGCCATCCGATCGAGCGTGTTGATGCTGAGTTCTTTTTCGAGCTCGGCGACGAACGCTTCGCATTGCGTGCGCATCTGCGGAGAAACAACGCCCTCCGTGTGGGTTTTGAGCTCCTCGAGAATTTGCGCGATCTTCTTCTGATCCGAGCGGTAGTCGTCGAGCATCTCGCTGACCTTTGCCAGGATGTCGCCGGCCACGTCCTCGGCCGGGAACTGCTCTAAAAGCAAATAGGCCACCTGATGCTGCCCGGCTTTGCGGCGAACCTCGATCTCCTTCACGATGCTGCGGGCGTGCAGTTGCCGCAGACTTTGCACGACTTCGTTCAACTGGGGCTTGTTCGGGAAATCAGCAATGATGCCTTCGAGTTCTACCTGAGCATCGAGAAATCGATCCTGCTGCAAAAACAAGCGGACGATCCGCGTCCGTTGCTCGAACTCTTTGGGATCGATGGCCCGCGACAAAATGGCGTGCAGCGTTTCACGCGGTATGGAACTCGTCGCCAGCCGCATGTCGCACATCAGCGGGGTTTGCTTGGCCGTCGTTAGACCTTCGACCTTCGTCCACACGGGGGTAATCTGCGTGATACCCTGGATGATGTCCACCTGGCCCTTATCGGTCATCATGCTGAACGTGCGGCGGCCGCGATCGTCAAATTGCGTGATCTTGACGATCGGGCCCAACCGGTTCACGCGCCCGCCAGCCAGGGCCACGTTTTGCTTGATCGTGATCCGCTCTTTGATGTCGCCGACGTTCACCTGGTTGACGGCCACGATCTGGGTCTGTGGCACAAAGACGCGGTAAAGATCATTATCGACGAAGGTGATTGTCGCCGGGCCTTGCGCGCCAGCGGCGGCAGGGTTCTGAGCCAGCTTGGCGACTTTGCCGATGCTGCCGTCGAGGCGGCGCCCGTCCTTGATCGTCACGGACGACGCAAGAAGGGTTGCAGGCAGCGCGAGCCATGCCGCAACCAACAGCAACGCTCGCGGCAAAGCCGGCCGGCAAGCGGCAACCATGCGCATGCTTCCTGGGATCTGTTCCGAATGGGGCCGGCCTCGGCAGGTCGGCAACTCTGCCCGACGCCTACCTCCATTCTGAGCGGCTGGGCCGGAGAGTCAATCGTCGGGCCGCGGGCGGCATTGACACTCACCAGGACAGCTCGCATAACTGGATCAACCCGGTCGCCCCAAACAGCCGGGATCTGCTTGTTTTTTGCCCATCCGGCCGCGGCGAAGGTTGCGAGCACTCCATGGTAAGTCGACGAATGCTCGCCTGGCTGGTCATGCTCGCCTGCGTTTTGCCGATGGCAATCGCCATCATTCTGTTGGTCGCTCGCTTGTTGGCCAGCTTGAACGACGCCTCCGGGGCAAGCGTGCTCGACCGCGTGGCGCTCGGGGGCGCAATCGCCTGGGCGGTTGAGCTCGCGTGCCTGATTGTGGCCGTGGGCCTCTTTGCGCTCGATCCCACGCACCGCGGCCCGCACGAGTAGAACCGGCTTGCGGCTGACGAGCCACGTGCGCCGGTGGTACTTCGTCCGTCGGAAGAACGGACCCCTAATCCCACTCGATGTCGGTGTCGGGGAAGCCGAGGATGAATTCGCGCCCAAACGCCTGCGAGGCTGTTGAAAAGCCGGGCGATACGCGCTTGTCAAGCACGCGCTCGAGCGCGGCTACGGCCGTGAGCGCCGTGAGCTTATATCCGCTCAACGTTTCCAGGGTGGCGGACACGCTTTTCCCCTGATCGTCGCTGACGCGGCCCCACAGCGAGGAGCGGCCCGATTCTCGCTCTGACTCGGATGGGCCAGCAACGCTCTTCTCGACGCGCCGCTTCGCAAACGCTTGAAAGGGCTTGAACGCCATCAACGGCAGCAAGAAGCGGATCCGCCTCAGCCGGGCGATCTGCTTGGGTGGGCTTGAGGCATACACCTCGATATTCGGTATGCCAGTCGAGTAGTAGGCGCTAGCAACATCCCCCCAGGGAATTGTCATCGCCGTAAGCGTGCGATTCCGAAACGGCACTTGCATCGTCTTATAGGCCGCCGGCACGGCGCGAATCTGGCCATCAATGCGGACGCGGCCGCCGCGCGGCAAGGCTTCGACCATCGTTTTCGACGTGCCCGGGCTCAAACCACCATCGGCCGCAAAGGCCAACTGCAATACGCGCGCGCCGGGCAATCGTTCGGCGAGCATGGCGGCCAGGCAATCGGTGGGCACCACGTCGAAACCCACTGCCGGCAGCAACGAAACACCGGCCTGCCGCGCCCGCTCGTTGAGAGCATGGGCCGCCAGAATGACATCGATCTCGCCCGTGATGTCCAGATAGTGGGTCCGCGCGGACAGACAGGCTTCCATCATCGGTTCGGCCGTGGCGGAGAAGGGGCCCGCACAATGCATGACGGCGGCAAAGCCTTTGAGTTGTTCGGCGATCTGCGACGCTTGCCGCAGTTGAAACACGAGCGCCTCGCACCCCAGCTCTAGCGCCAGCCGGCCAATGGCTTCCGCGTTGCGCCCGGCCAGCACCGGCTTTAGCCCACGCTGGATCGCGTGGCGGGCGATGAGCTCGCCCGTATAGCCGTTGGCGCCATAGATCATTGTTCGCGGTTCGACCATCGTGCGGCTCGGGATATCCTGGCTCCGGCTTGATGTGGGCAGAGCCGCAATGATAGCCGGTCTAGGACACGATGTCGCGGCGTCGATTCAGATAGTCCCAAACCACATAGCGGTCCAGGTCTCGTCCGGCAGTGAAGAAGACTCGGCCGCGTGTGCTCTCCGCCAGCCGATACGCGAACTGAACATCTTCGCTCGATTGCGACCAACTGGGCAGCAGGAAGATATTGATCGTGATCTGCTCGCGCTGGCAGCGCAGGCCTTCGCTCAAAGTGGCCTGCTCCGTGGTGTGGTGCGGCGGATAGAGCATGTACAAGTGCGGCCCTTCGAAGTGCGCCGTGGGCAGCCCGTCCGTGATCAGGATGATCTGACGATTCGGGGTATCCTGGCCCGCCAGGAATTGCCGGCCCATCTGCAGCGCGTGCTGGATGTTCGTGAAATGCGGCGGGATGTAATACTCGCTGATGTCTTCACGGCTCATGTCGGCCCGCAGCCGCACCACCGGATCGTAGACGGTGACGGGTTTTGGCATGAGGGTGGCAATGTCGACCGGCCGCACCGGCTTGGCGAAGGTGTACATTTCGACAAACTGCAGGAAGTCGCCCGGATATTCGCGGCGAATGAGCCCGTCGAGTGCCAGCGCCATGCGTTTGACGTGCACGTACAGTCCGCCATAGCGCATCGAGCCGCTCATGTCCATCAACACGGCCGTCGCGCACTTGGGCGTGTTGCGCGTGCGATGAATGTCGATATCTTCTTGTTTCAGCCGGATGGGCAGCTCCGCTCCGCCACGCACCATGGCATTGATCAAAGAGCCAGGCATGTCCATGTTCGCGATCGAATCGCCGAACTCGTATTGCTTGGTGCGCTGTAGCTCGACGGCGCCTTCGCCTACTACGGGACCTTGATGGCGGCCCGAGCGAGCCGCCTGCAGGTTGCTAAAGATGCGTTCCAGCAGGCGCCCTTGAAAGATCCGATAGGCCTTGGGCGTGAGCTGATAGCCCTTGGGCCCGCGCTCGAGCCCTTGCTGTTCGGCCATGTTGCGCAGCAGCTCTTCGATTTGCTTTTGCAGCTCGTTCAGCTTTTCGACTTCACCCGGCTCGGCGAATTGCGATAGCTCTTCCAGGTCGATGATGCCGATCTGCGCGTTCTTGGCAGCCTCTTCCAGTTGCTTGAGCAAGCGGTCGATGGTCTCCAGCTCTTCCTTGATTTCAAGTGCCTGCTCGATGCTGAGCGGCGTGTGCCCGGTAAACGCGTACTTGCTGTCGAGCTCATCGATCTGGTACTTCTCGCCCAAGCGGGCGACCAACTGCATGAGTTGCCGCGCGAATATCGAACGGTCGTCACCGGCCTGATACCACAGGCGTTCCAAATCGCGGATCTGTTCGTCGCGAAACGCCTGCGCGTAGCGCTTGCTCAAGTTGCCCGGCGGTTTGATGGCCGCGCCTTGATCTTGGTACGACTCATGCGCGGTTTTGCGTGCTTTGCGCGTCTCGTACTTTTCCAGAATCTTGCGCTTGCGCTCGAGCAGCATCGCGCGCAGGGCTTCCAAGCTGGGGCCCAGGCCGGCAATCTGGCTGGGGTCGATCTTGATGGCGTTGGCGAGCTCTTCGTCCGTCAACTCGCGCATGCTGCCATACATCAGGAGATGCTCAAACGCCGGCGAAACCACGTCCGGCGGCGGCGCGGTGGGGCTGGGCAGGTTCTTGGGATCGAACTTCTGGTAGGTGTGAATGACACCGCCCAGCTCGTTTTTCCGCGACATGTTAGCCGGGCACCCTATGCAGCGTTATCATCGGCCCTAAGCGCGACTACCTGATTTCGTAAACGATGCGGCCACGATGCTGGGCCCGCGAAATGCGGTCCGCGGCATACAGCCCCGCCAGCACAAACTCGACGCACGAAGCGCGCACGGCCGCATCGGTTGAGGCGTTGACCTCGAAAGCTTTCTCCCAAGCGGGAGGCACCCGCGTCAGCCGCGGCGCGTATTGGCTGCTCGGCAGCATGTCTCCCACCTCGATCTTAACGCCTTGCGAGAAGATCTCGGAAATCTCTTCCAGCCCATGCCGGTCGACATATTCGTCGAACACGGTGCGAATGGCCTCGGCAATGATCGAGTCGAGCACTTGCCGCTCCGACATTTGGTGGCTGCTCATCATGTCCAGCTCGAGCTTGCCGAGCGAAGAACTATACAGATGCCCCAGATCGCTGATGCGCGGCACGGCCGGTCGCTCGCCGAGCAGCGCGGCCCGCTGCCGGGCGCTAGCCACCATCGTGCGATAGTTGGCAATACTAAAGCGGGCGCTCACGCCCGATGCCTGGTCGATATATTTCGAGGTCCGCGCCGCCATGCTGATCTGCTCGATGATCTCGCGCATGAAGTAGGGAATGACCACGGGGAAGTCGCCGCCCAAATCGACGTGCGCTTCTTGCTCCATGATCTGGATGCCCAAATCACGCTCGCTCGGATAATGCGTGTGGATCACCGAGCCGATGCGGTCCTTGAGCTGCGGAATGACCTTGCCGCTGCGGTTGTACGTGGCCGGGTTGGCCGAAAACAACAGCACCACGTCCAGATCGAAGTTGATTGGATAGCCGCGAATCTGCACATCGCGCTCTTCAAGAATATTGAACAAGCCCACTTGCACCAGCTCGTCCAGCTCGGGCAGCTCGTTGATCGCGAAAATGCCGCGGTGCATGCGCGGGATGAGTCCGAAGTGCAGCGCTTCTTCGGCGGACATGCTGGTGCCAGTTGCGAGCTTCGCCGGATCGATCTCGCCAATGATGTCGGCGAACTTGGTGCCCGGAGCGAGCCGTTCGGCGTAGCGTGCGGCGCGCGGCCACCAGGCGATGGGCACGTCGTCCTCGGGCATCGTGGCGACTACGTGCTTGCCCATGCGCGTGATGGGCCGGTAGGGGTCTTCGTGGACGGTCGCGCCGGGCAAATCGAGATAGGGAATTTCTTCATCCAAAAACCGCGCTAGCGAACGCATCAGCCGGCTTTTGGCTTGTCCCTTCTCGCCCAGAAACAGCATGTCGTGCTGGGCCAGCAAAGCCAGATTGATCTCTGGTATCACCGTGTCGTCATAGCCCACGATGCCTGGGAAGAGTTCGTCGCCTCGGCTGAGCAGTGACAGAAAGTTATCGTGAATCTCTTGCTTGACGGATTTCGAAACCCAGCCACTGGCACGCAATTCAGCCAGCGTGACGGGTCGGGTCGTTGTCGTCATGGACATCTTCCAGGGGCTAATGGGAGGTCGGCCACAAGCCAATGCCGGTAGCGGTCGAGGCGGCAGAGCATAGGGATTATAGCGCCCGCCGATGGGCTGCCAACCCGGCGGAGCGGGGAGGGCGCGCGGTGGCCGATCGTCACGGCCGCCCTCGTCACGATCGCAAAGCGTAGCCTTGCGGGTGCGAGGAGTGCCACTTCCAGGCGGTACGCACGATCGACTCGATGTCGGTGTATCGTGGCCGCCAGTTGAGCACGCGCTGCGCCAGGCTGGAATCGGCCACCAACTCAGGCGGATCGCCAGGGCGGCGCGGGCCGATCTTGGTGGGGATCGCGTGTCCCGTCACTTTGCGACAGGCCTCGATCACTTCGCGCACGCTATTGCCTTTGCCCGTGCCGAGATTGAGCTGCAGCCCTTTGCCGGCTTCCAACTTGGCGAGTGCCAGCACGTGCGCGGCGCCCAAATCGTCGACGTGGATGTAATCGCGAATGCAGGTGCCGTCGGGCGTAGGGTAATCGTCGCCAAACACGCTGATCTCAGAACGCTTGCCCAGCGCAACTTCGAGCACAAGCGGAATCAGGTGCGTTTCCGGCGTGTGATCTTCGCCCAAATCGCCGTCTGGAGTTGCGCCCGCCGCGTTGAAGTAGCGCAGCGCCGCATAGGCAAACCCATACGCGCTTGCGTAATCGGCCAAGGCATGCTCGACCACGAGCTTGCTAAACCCATAGGGGTTGATGGGCTTTTGTGGTTCCCGCTCGGTGATGGGAATTCGCGCGGGCACTCCGTAGGTGGCCGTCGTGCTCGAGAACACGATCCGCGTGACCGCGCTTGCGCGCATGGCCTCGAGCAAGTTCAAGCTCGAGACCACGTTGTTCTGATAGTACTTCGCCGGGTCGACGACCGACTCGCCCACCGCGGCAAAAGCCGCGAAGTGCATGACGGCTTCGATCTTCTGGCCGGACAAAACGTCGATGAGCCGAGCGCGGTCGGCGAGCTCGCCTTCGACGAAGCGGCCGCCGGGCACCGCGGCCCGATGGCCCAGCGCAAGATTGTCGTACACCCACACGTCATTCCCGGCGCGCTCGAGCAATCGCACGGCATGGCTGCCGATATAGCCTGCTCCGCCGGTCACCAGCACTCTCATCAAAGAAACCTCCTGGTTGTCGTGTAGCAATGGCGAAGAGTGTACCGGCTGCGCGGATCGGGGTGCCACCTGGCGGCACGCCAGGACTCCCCGTGGCCTATGAAAGATAAACAGACAGAGCGGCAGGTGGCAAATCGATCAAGCGGGCGGAAAACATTAGTCGAAGCAATTCGAGCCAGAGCACGATTGGTCGCACGACCGTTGTGGGGAGCAAAGAACATGGGCGGACCGCGCCGCAAACTCGTCAAACCATCCGCGGTCGTGAGCGGCGCGGTGACGGGGCGCTGGATCGAATCGTTTGTCGACTACCTGCGCAGCGAGTGCCACCTGTCGCCAAACACGGTTTCCGCCTATCACCGCGACTTGCGCCGATTCTATTCCTGGCTGGCTGGTCGGCGCATCGCGCAACTCACCATTCAGGAGCTGGCTGAATACGCCGGCTGGCTGCACCAGCACAAGCTCGCTCCCGCGAGCATCGCGCGGCACCTGGCTTCGCTGCGGATGTTTTGCCGCTACTTGCAGCTCGAAGGTTTGCTGCGCGAGAACCTGGCCGAGTTGCTCGGAAGCCAGAAGCTGTGGGAGCGCGTCCCACATGTGCTCTCGCCGGAGTTGGTCGAGCGACTGATGGAAAGTCCCGCGCAGGCTGACGGTTTATGGCGGCGAGATCGAGCTCTGCTGGAGCTGTTGTACGCGACCGGCTGCCGCGCCTCGGAGATCTCGCACCTTAAGATTCAAGACGTGCACCTGGACGAGGGCTTCTGCCTGTGCAAGGGAAAGGGGGATAAGGAGCGGATCGTGCCGCTCGGACGCCGCGCCATCGAAGCCGTGCGCGGGTACCTGGCGAAGGAGCGCGGCAAACTCGTCATGCACCGCTCGCCCGCCCCGCCGTGGCTGCTCGTTTCACGTCGGGGGCTGCGTCTGCGGCGCGAGCGCATCTGGGAGCTTCTGAAGCGCTATGCGGCGCAAGTCGGAATCTCCGCCGACGCGAGCCCGCACACCTTGCGGCACAGCTTTGCCACGCACTTGTTGGCAGGCGGGGCGGATTTGCGGCAGGTGCAAGAGATGCTCGGACACGCGAGCATCGCCACGACGCAAATCTATACGCACGTCGACCCCACGCGCCTGAAGGCGGTCCACAAGCAATTTCACCCACGTGCCTGACGCAAGGGCGGTCAGGCAGGGACGGGGCTATTTCTGAGCCCAGGCGCTGGTCGGATACTTTTGCTTGAGAGTGGCTCGAGCTTGTTCGGCCCGGTCGGCCTTGTCGACGTCGGCCCACAGGGTCGCCAGATTCGCCAGAGCTTCGGCGTGCAGATCCGCGAAGCGCGAATAGAGCAGATCCACGTGCAGGAAGGCCAGCAGGGCATCCTTCTTTTTGCCGGCAGCCAGGTAACAATTGCCCAGCACGTTGTAGGCCCGCGCATGAAGCTCCTGATTCTCAGGATCCGTCTGGGCAATGATTTCCTCGGTCTGGCGGATGGCCTCGTCCGCCTTGCCCGCGCCGGCGAGCGCCGCGGCTTTGCCGAGCCGCGCGGCCAACTTGTGCCCGTCGATCTTTTTGTCATCGCTGTCGATCGCCAGCACGTCATCGAACTTCGCACTCGCGCGATCGAATTGGCGTTGTCCCAACAGCGCTCGGCCCGATAGCACGCCTGCCCGCGCCTTGTATTCAGGCCAGGGCGCTGCGGCGAGCTTGTTGTAGAACGACTCGGCTTCGGCAAATTTGTTAAGCCCCATCAGCAAGTCGCCGAGTGCCTCGCAGGCTTCGAAGTAATGAAAGCTCGTGCGGTGCGCCTTTTCAAAGGCAAACAGCTTTTTGCCGGCATCGGCTTTGGAGCCGGTTCCGGCCAGTGCCAGGTGCGAGGCCGCCATGGCCCGATAGAACTCGATATCCTGCAGGATTTCAGGGCGGTCGATCTTGCTGGCGTCGATCTTGGCGAGCATGGACACGGCATCGCGGTCGCGGCCGGCGTGTACGGCGATGCGCGCTTGGGCGAGCTCGTTGGGTTCGCCATCAAACAGAACCGAGTCGATCTCGTTGACGGCCAATTTCTTCTTGGTCGTACCCACTTCCAGCACGATTTCGGTGGGCGACATCGCCCCCAACTTTCCCGACGACTGAGAGCCGTGCAGGGGCTTGATCTTGTCGTTTGCCGATGCCGCCGAGCTGGCAGCAAGAAGCACGCACGCAACGAGCACAATGACTTGTTTCATACGCTGTCGAATACTGTTCAGGTTGCCGCCGGTTCGGTGTCGCGCTGCTTGAACTCGCTGAGTCCGGTTTCGTCGCCCCCCAGACTCTTTTGAATTTGCTTGAGCAAGCGTTCGTAACGCGCGGCGGTTTCCGGGCCGCCGAGCTCAGGATGCAGCTTGTAGGTAAACCATAGGTCCTGCTTGGCGGCTTCGAGAATCTTGGCCTGCTTGGCGGTGTCTTTTTCTGCCATCGCGAAGTTGTAGCGCGCTTCGGCCATGTTCAATCGCGCCTGGTGGAACACCGTCGAAAGTTTAGGATTGTTGACGGTCATCTTGGAGATTTTTCCCCAGCCCCAGATCACGTTCTTGCCGTCCTTTCCGGGTTGGCTACCGTTGATGGCAAGCGCATAAGCGGCGGGCTTCACCAAGCCTTCTGCCTGGTAAGTTTCGGCCGCCTGGACCTGAGCGCTCAAATAAACGGGCGTCGGCTTCTCCTTGAGCACGGGCAAGAGCGCCTTAATCGCCTCTTCATACTTGCCCGAGCGACGATAGCAGTCGGCAATGCGCGCCCGTATGGCGTTGAGGGTATCGGGCTGGGCCGTGAGCTTCGGCTCCTTCTCGGCCACTTCAAGCATGCGCTGATAACCGGCGGCCGATTTTTCGAAGAAGCCCGGCGCTTTGAGCGAGGGAGTGCCGCCACCCTCGGCAAAGCTCAGCCCCAGGTTGTAATAGGTTTCGCCGACCCAATTGAGCGAGGCGTAACTTGCGCCTGTTTCGCGCTTCATGACGCGGTCGAGGAACACTTCGAACGCTTTCGAGACGTTGTCGAGCTCGCGGTTCTTACCGCTTTTGCGCAGCGCCTGCAAATGTTGCTGCAGCTCTCGGCCCAGGCTGATGTAAATGCCGGTCAGGTTGATGCTGGGCGCCGCGTCTCCCTTTTTCTCCACAAACTTCTCCAGGCGATCCATCACCTCTTCGGCCTTCGGAAGTTGCTGTGGCGTCACCGCGATATATGCCCGCAGCGCGAGCTTGTAAGTTTCCGTGATGAATGCGTCTCGGTTGACGGCTGGGTTGCCTGCCTTCACTAGGGTGAGCGGACCGATCTTGGGTTTTTCAAGCCATTGAATGGCCTTGTCGCTGGCGCCTGACTCCACCTCGATTTGCGCCAGCGCCAGCACGGCGGCGACCAGCGTGGCATCCACCTGCTCGTTCTTTTCCGACTTGGCGATTCCGGCCTCCAAGATTTCCTTGGCGCGATCCTGCAGCTTGTCGAGGTCGGCGTCGCCAGGCCGGTCGTCGCCGGTGGCCTGTGCCGCACGCAGACAGGCCGACCATAGGGCCTGGCCCGCGCGCAGCTCGGCTTGTGCCCGGCGAGGTGAAGTGACGGCGATCTTGTTCAAATACTCGACCGCGCGATCGAACTTCTTCTGAGCGATCGCGAAATTGAGCATGGTAATCGCGGCCGTTTCCGATTCCTCGCGATCGGGCCACTGCTTGAAAATCCAATCGGCCATCCGCTCGACGTGGTCGGCCTCGAAGCTTTTGTCGTCATCCTTCGAGGCGCCGTACATTCGCACATAGGCGGCCAGGGCCACCTTGGCTCCTTTGCGGCCCGCTTCGCTATCGGGGTAATGGCGCGCCAGAAACTCGCCCATCAACGCGGCGTCGTAGTCGTTGCCCTGGTCCCAGGCGAAATAACACAAGTACCACCGCGCCGCGTTCAGATCGTCGGTCGAGGTCTTCGCGTCGCTCGCGCCCAACGCGGTGTGCAGCGACGCGACGGCCTGCGCGGTGAGCGCCGATTTCTCCTTCTCGAGCTTCTCGATCTCGGCCGCGTCAGACTTGCCGCGCGCCGCCTGCAGTTGGGCCGCGTTGGCCTCCACCTTTTGCAGCAAGTCGTTGACCTTTTCGAATGCCTCCGCGAAGCCAGAGGCTTTCGCCGCTGCCTTCTCCGACTTGCCGGAAGATTTTTCGTCCTTCTTCGTCTTGGGAGCCGCCAGCGCAACCAGCATGACCTTGGCTTGCACCTGGTACTCGCCCGGCTGGCGGGCGACCGCATCGACGAACTGCCGTGCCTGGCCGGCCAGCTTCTTGCGGTTCGGGTCTTTGGCGGGCAACGAATTGGCTTGCCGGTCGTATGCGACCGCCGTGAGATAGCGGATAGCCATCGAATCGGGGTCGGTCGCCGCTGCGCCGGCATCCTTGTCCCACCGCTCACTGAATTCGATGGCCTCCTGATAATTTCGTTGCCTGTCGTCCGTCAGGCACTCCAGCGCGTGCCGCACGCCTTTGCACCGCAAGGCGCGTGTCTCGGCCGAGGCAGGCAGCTCGGCCAGTTCTCGAAAGCAGCCAAGAGCCAGCGTCAGTTCGCCGACTTCCTGGTAGCAGCGGCCTTCCCACAGGCGCGCTAACAAGCCGGTCGACCGCGTGCGGTAGCTCTCATACAAAGCGGCGAAGCCGGCCGCCGCGGAGCGAAATTGTTTCTTGGCTTCGCTGCTGCCGGCCGGCTGAGTTCGGGCCAGCTCATAGTCAATGTTGGGCCGCAACAGCCGGGCTTCCATCAAGTCCGCCGAAAGCCGCTGCTTGTCCGCGGCCAGAGCGGCGTCGGAGGCGGGCACGAGCTTAGGGATCTGCTCCAGGCGCTTTTGTAGATCCGCTTCGGATGCTTTGGCCAGGTCGGCGGACTCGAAAAGGAGCTGTCTGGTTCGTTCGCGCGAGCTGTCCGGCCCTCCCGTGCTGTCGGCGAGTGCCTGCTCAAACGTCAATCGTGCGAGCCGCCCGCTCGCACTTGCCGCGAGTTCGTGGTCTGGATGCTCGGCAAGAAAAGTGCGCAAGCTGTCGCCAGCCCGCGCGAGCTGCGTGGCACGTGCCTGCGGGTCGCGCTGCAACTTGGCGCTATCGGCGAGGACGAATGCCCGCTCATACGCGAGTTGTTGCTGTGTTGCGATATCCGCGCTGGGGGCCCGCTCCAGAGAGGCGAGATAGTCCATCGCCTCGTCGAAGTACTTTCGCTGGCGGAGCGCGGCCACAAATTGGCTCACCGGCTCGACCGCGTCCGCCAGGGGAACAGCGGAAAGCAGGGCGGCAACCGAGCACAGCAATTTGCCTACGACCCGTTTCATGCGAACTCAGTGCGTTAGCCGATGGGCCCCAGGATGCCAGCAAATGCTTGCGTCCAGCAACATTTTGCCGGTTGAGGTGGTCAATCTGTTCCCGAAGTTCGCAAGAACGAGCCCGGCCGATGAGACCGCGGCGAGAATGTCTTGCGCGACAGCCAAAAGAGGCGTACCGCCAATTATAGCTGCTCAGGCCAAGACACAAATCCCACACTGCTGCCCGCTTACAATGCTCAGGGCCAGGGATCGGCCGGCGTCGTGCCTAGTGCAAACGCTCGGCCGAATCCAATAGCTCGATGAGCTGGTGAAATTCCTGGCCGGCGGATGTCCTGGCTTCGACCTGCCTGGCCAAATCTCTGACTTGCGTAAACGGCCGCAAGCTGGGGGAGAAGTAGCTGCCGCGCAGGACCTCGGCAGTTTTGGCCGCTACGACCGCCTGTTGAAACCAGGCTGGCGATTGAGCGAAGGCCTCGGCGACTTGCCCGCGCCGCACGGCTTGCCCGACGCGACGCGGCTGACCAGCCATAGGATCGTGCCAGGTAAGCTCCGCGGTCGCGATCACGTCGTTTCCCTCGGGCTTGACCCACAACTCGTAGAGGGCCGTGGCGGTTTCACCCGGTGGCAATTCGACGGAAAGTGGTCCAGCGGCCTCGCCTGTGAGCGTCGGCCGGGCATGACCAAGCAGCCGGTAGCCTGTCACCACCTGAGGATTGAAGGTGAGCCTGAGCGACACGTCGCTTGCCGCGACGGCGGGCTGGCCATTGAGCTGGCCGGTAATGAGCGCCGCGATTTCGCCCGCGAAGTGCGCCGAAGTGATATTGCTATCCTCGCGAGCGCCAGAGGAACTCTCGGTTCCCAGCCGGATCACTTGCCAGGGAAATCGGCTTTCTTCAAGCCGCTGCCAACCAGCTTCTTGGCCTGGCTCTACGTCGCGAGCGGCGGTGAGGAGCACAATTCTCGGCTGGCCGCGCAAATCCCGTTCAGCAGCCGCGATTGCGGCTGAAATCCCCGCTTCAAGATTCGCTCGGCCGCTTCTTGCGGCGGTTGGTAAGTCCGGCAGTGAATCGCGCAGCTCCCGCGGACTCGCACCGGCAACCAGGACCTCCGGGGTTTCAGCACATGCCAAAACGGTAAGTCGATCTCGCGGCTGCAGTTGATTGCCCACGCGTCCGAGCGATCGCCACGCGGTCTGCCAGCGGCCGGTCGACACCATGCGGTCCGAGGATTCCAGAACCACAAACAAGTGCGCCGGCGACCGCGAGGCGGGCCGATTTCGAGCTCCCTCGGATTGGACGGCCACTTGCAGAAGATGTAAGCCGCGATCGCCTAGTGGCGAAGGGCTCGCGGCCACGTGCAAGGACAGCCCATGCGCGGGTGGAGTGGGCAGCGGATAGTTCTGAGCCGCGATAAAGTCTTCCACCCGAATCTCCTCGACGGGCGTAGACCTGGTCAGCCCGGCTTCCGCGAGCCGATCGAAGCTAAGGGTGGTGAACGAAAACGGCATGCGGCTCGAGGCCAGCTCGGGCACCGTGGGCGGCACGAACGGCTGTTCGCCATGCTTCAGGTGGAACATCAGGTCGTAGCCCCTCACCCGCGGCGGCGAAATTCCGCGCGAGACAACGGGCTCGAACGCCTCGAGCGCGGGCAAGCGGTCGAGTTGGCCCCCCGAGCCAAGCATCTCGAGCGAAGCGCGCTTCTTTTCCATATCCGTCAGCCACTGGCCCGCGCGAGTTCGCAGATCGCCCCACGGCAAGCTGACGGGATGGATGCGGTGCGCCGGCACGGGATGGCTGGGCGGTCGCGAGGACGGGACATGAGCGCTGGCCGATGGGGGCGCGGCGGTCGGCTCGCGGGAGATCACATTCGGCTCGGCCGCTTCTGGGCTCAAGTCAGGCAGCTTGATGGTGGACGCGACGGCCGGTGCTGCGCCATCCTGCGGGTTGTCGTCCTGCGCCTGGCGGGGAGCATCTTCGCGCAGCGCGACGATCGAGAGAATTACCAGGGCCGCGGCGGCAACGCCGACATAGGGCCATACCGGCACAGAGCGGCGCTTGGCAATGGCGCGCAGCCGTTCTGCCAACGAATGAGGAATGGGAACGCTCTGCAGCACGGCATCCAGCCGCTTATCCTCTTTCGCCTCGCCGCGCATCGACCCAATCGACATCAACCGCCGATTCAAGTGCGGCGGGACGGGTACATCGCGCAGTTTCTCGTCGATCCAATCGTCGAAGTCAGGCATGCAGATAGCGGGGAATCGCGGGGTATTCAGCCCGCCGTGCTCTTCACGCCAAGTAGCCAGTATTCGCGCAAACGTTCTCGCGCGCGGCTGACCCGTGAGAGCACTGTTCCCAGGGGCACTTCGAGCAAGTCCGCTGCCTCTTGGTGCGTTAGTCCGCCAACCACGACCAATAACAACGAATCGCGAAGCTCCAAGGGAAGGCGGTCCAGGGCATGTTGCATTTCGTCGGTAAACTCGTTGGCCAACGGATCGACTCCGTTCACCTCGACGTCGACCGTGTAGTCTCCGCCAGCCGGGCCGGGCAACAGATGGCGGCGCCATCGGTCGACCACGCGGCGGCGAAGAATCGACGCCAGCCAGGCGCGTTGGCTGCGCCCGGCCTGGTACCCGCGGCGGCTTGTCCAAGCCGAGCGGTAGGTTTCCTGAACGATGTCCTCCGCCTCGTGCCGGTCTCCCAGCATGCGGTACGCCATGCGGTATAGCGCAGAACCGTGATCGACGACAAGGCGATTGAAAGCAGCCTGGGTCAGTGCCACTTTAGCCCCCCTCCCTCTCGAGCCATGATCTTCGAGAAAGTGCGGCGCGGGCTCCCTTAGAATTCGCCCCTACCCGCCAAAACTATTGCAGTCGAGAACCGACCGGAGTTGTTCGAAGACTGGCTGAAACGCTACGAAAAGATGTGAGCGATATGAGTCCCTTCGCGTGGAATGCATCTTAGAGGATGGCGCAAAGTTTACGCAAGCAAATTCTGGAAAGATTTTTTGTCGCAAAGCCTGTTTCGACAAACGTTTACCTACCGTCCGGTCAGTCGGCCATCAGCCGAACAGCGCGCGCTGCGGATCCGGCGGATCGCGCGGCACCAGTCCCAGGTGATCGTGCCCGGCGGGAGTCACTTTGCGGCCGCGGGGCGTGCGGACCACGAGTCCGCTGCGCAGCAGGTAAGGCTCGATTTCATCCTCCAACGTGTCGATCGCCAGGTTCATCGTGTGCGCCACGGCCTCCACGCCCACCGGGCCGCCGTGGAAAATCCGCGCGATCGTCTCCAAATAGCGGCGGTCCTGCTGGTCGAGCCCCAACGGGTCGATCGCTTGCATTTCGAGCGCCGCATGCGCCAGCGGCAGCGTGACGCGGCCATCGGCCTTGCTCGTGACATAATCGCGCACCCAGCGCAGCCGGTTATTGGCGATCCGCGGCGTGCCTCGGCTGCGCGTGGCGATCTCGCGCGCCGCATCGAGATCGATTCCCAACTGCAGCTTGCGGGCGTTGCGCACCACGATTTCCGTCAGTTCGTCGACCGTGTAGAAATCCAGATGCTCTCGCATGTGAAAGCGGTCGCGCAGCGGGGCTGATAGCAAGCCCGCCCGCGTGGTGGCGCCGATGAGCGTGAAGGGCCGCAAGGACATATTGATGGTGCGCGCGTTGATTCCATCGCCCAACAGAATATCGATGCGATAGTCCTCCATGGCCGGATAGAGGAACTCTTCGACCGCCTTGGGTAGCCGGTGGATCTCGTCAATGAACAGGACCGAGTTCTCCTCGGCGTTCGTGAGATACGGAATCAAATCCTTGGGCGCCTGCAAAATGGCGCCGCTGGCAATCTGGAAGGGAACGCCCAGATCGCGCGGGATGCAGGTGGCAAAGGTGGTTTTGCCGAGTCCCGGCGGGCCGTCGAACAGAATGTGCCCCAGCACGTCGCCCCGCTTGCGCGACGAATCGACCGCGATCGCCAAACGCGCCAGCACGTCCTTCTGGCCGACCATGTCCCGCATGTGTTGCGGGCGCAAGTCGCGATCTTCGTCGCCAGGGGTTGCGCTGGTTTTGCTGAGTACCGGCTCGCGCACGATCGGAGCTCCATCTACTAGCGGAGTGCGGGTCGCTTGCCGCAGTATATCGCCTGCCGCGGGAGCTTGGCACCGCCTTCGCGCGAGCTGGAGCCGCAAGCAGGGGCTGGCCGCCTAGGCTCAGCCATGGCTGCTTTGGTAAACCGCCTGCAGCAGCTCTTGCACGTCTTTGAATTTCTTCTTGGTACCGAGCGCGCCATCAATGAGCCGACGAGCGTCGGTTTCCGAGTGCCCAAGCTTTCGTAGCACGTCGAATGTCTCGCTCACCACGTCGCTCGCCGCCTCGGCCTGGCCCGGCTCATCGCGGGCGGCCATGAGGGCGAATTTTGGCACCTTGCGCCGTAACTTGGCCACGATCCGCTCCGCGGTCGCCGGCCCTACGCCCGGCAAACTCGCGAGGACCTTCAAATCTTGTTCTTCGATGGCGGCGGCCACCTCGCGCACGGGGCGCACCATGGCCCGCAAGGCCTTCTTCACTCCCACTCCATCCACCGAGCAAAACAGCTCGAAGAATTCCCGCTCGGCCTCGCTCAAGAAACCCACCAGGCGAGGCGTCAACCGCCCCTGCATGGGATTGCCCTCGAGATACTCGATCGTGAACAGGCGAACTTCCTGGCCCACGCTCGACTGCAACTGCCGCCGCGAGAACTCCGGAATCAGCACCTCATATTCGATGGCGCCCAAGGCGAGCGACAGCGTGTCGTCGGCGAGCTCGACCAGTTTGCCGGTGATTTTCGTGATCAATCGCGGTTGCTCCGCCTTGTGTTCGGTAAAGAGACCCGATTCAGGCGGGCTTCTGCTTGATGAGCTCGGGCCGGACTCGCAGGTAGTAATGGCACAGCGCCACGGCCAGCGCATCCGCCACGTCCGGCGGCTCAGGCGTTTGCGCCAGGCATAACTCGCGGCGGATCGCGGCTTGCATCTGCGATTTCGGAGCGCGGCCGTTGCCGGTGAGAATGCGTTTGATCTGCGTGGCAGAATAATGAGAGACCGGCACCTGGGCCTGCGCCGCCGCCAGGCAAATCACTCCCCGCGCGTGTCCCATCAAGATCGCCGTGCGCGGGTGTTTGTAGTGCGAGTACAGTTGCTCGAGCGCGACGGAACCCGGCTGCAAACTCTTGATCACGTCCGCCACGCCGTCGTGGATTTCAACCAACCGCCCGGCCAGCGATCCCTTGGTCACGCCGCGCACCACGCCGGCTTCGCACAGGGTCACCTGGCCGCGTGAGATTTCCAGCACTCCGTATCCGGTGATGTTGAGCCCGGGATCCAGACCCAGAATCCGCCGCGGCAGGGCCATCATTTCAAGGTCCATTCGGTTCCGCCGGGCCGATCCTCGAGCGTGATGCCGGCTTCGCCCAGGGCCTGGCGAATGCGATCGGCGGTGGCGAAATCTTTTTTCGAGCGCGCCGCGGCACGCAGTTCGATGATCAGCGCCATGAGGCTGCCGGTGAGCTCGCCCGCCGCCGCGGCTGGCTTCTCGCTGGGCACTCGAAACAGGCCCAAGGTGGCTCCAAGCTCGCGCAGGGTGCGCGCGCCGGCGGTCAACGTGGCCAGGCGCGCCACGTCAGGCTGGCCGCTCTCCAACTTTTCATCGTCCGCAAACTTGTTGAGCGTGCGGACGAGCTCAAACAAATCGCCGACCGCGCCTCCGGTGTTGAAGTCATCGTCCATCGCCTCCAGGAAGCGGTCGCGCAGCGCCGCGATTTGGGCGAGAGTCGGATGACTTGCATCGGGAATTTGACCCTCCGCACGCGCGGTGGCGTAAGGCAGATCATAGAAGTTCTTGTGCGCGATCCGTTCGTAGCGCTTGAAGAACCGGTAGAACTGTTCAAGCCCGGTATGAACTTCTTCGATGCGGCCCTCGCTAAAGTCGATCGGCCGCCGATAGTGGGTGGAGAGCAGAAAAAAGCGGATCGTTTCGGGCGCGTGTCGTTCGAGTAGATCGGCGAACGGCGCCGCGCCTTTGGATTTGCCGAGCTTGCCGGCTTCTTGAGCCAGTTGGCCGCCGGTGTTTTCTTCGCGCGTGGCGCGGCCGCCGAGCTTGCCGATTTCGTTCGAGGCCTGCATCAGGCCATTGTGCATCCAGAATTTGGCAAGCGGCTTGGCGTGGCAGCACTCGCTTTGAGCGATCTCGTTTTCGTGGTGTGGGAAGACCAGGTCGAGGCCGCCGCCGTGAATGTCAAAGGTCTCGCCCAGGATGCGGCGGCTCATCGCCGAACACTCGATGTGCCAACCGGGCCGGCCTTTTCCCCACGGGCTATCCCAGGCCGGCTCGCCAGGCTTGGCGCTCTTCCACAGCGCGAAGTCGGCCGGTGAGCGCTTGCGCTCGGCCATCTCACCGCCTTCGCCTTGCATGCTGGCCACGTCACGGTTGCTAAGCTTGCCATACTGCGGATCGCGCGCCACGTCGAAGTAAACGTCGCCTTCGGATTCATAGGCAAACCCGCGCTCGATCAAACAGGCCGCCAGCGCGATGATCTCGTCCATGTTCTCGGTCGCGCGAGGAAAATGATCGACGGTGTCGATGCCCATCTTTTCCAAGTTGCGCTGATAGTCGGCTGTCATCTCGTTGGCGAGCGCGGCCATGCTCATGCCGCGAGTCTTCGACTCGTTGATGAGCTTGTCGTCCACGTCGGTGATATTGATCACCAGCGTCACCTTGTAGCCGCAATAGGCCAGGTAGCGCTTGACCGCATCGAAAATGACCGGCCCCACCATGTGGCCGATGTGACTGGGCTTATAAACCGTCGGACCGCACAAGTAGATGCCGACCTTGCCAGGACTGACCGTCTCGAACGGCTCCTTCGACTTCGATAGCGTGTTGTAGACGCGGAGAGTCATCCCTCGCTCGCTTTGGATCACGGGTGGTGAAGACGGTTTGGCGGTCAGCATCTCAGTCCTTTGAGCTCTCGACGGATTTCCATCTGGTAAAAACGCGATTAAGTGGCCGGCTGGTCTCGCATCAGAAGGGCGACGCACTCGGCCGCGATCGCTTCTCGCCGGCCGATGGGACCCACGCGCTCACCGGTCTTGCCCTTTACGCCGACTTGTTCCGGAGCGATGTCGAGCAATTCGGCCATTCGCGCGCGGATGGCCTGGTTGTAGGGCGCCAGCTTGGGCTGCTCGGCCATGATTACGCAATCCAGGTTCACAATCTGATAGCCACGCGATGCCGCGCGCTGCCAGGCAATGGCCAACATCTCGCCCGAATCGCGGCCCCGGTTGGCGGGATCGGTGTCCGGAAACAATTGCCCGATGTCAGGCAACCCTGCCGCGCCCAATAGCGCATCGGTCACGGCATGCAGCAGCACGTCCGCATCACTATGACCTTCGGCGTGAGCATCGCAGGGCACATCGATTCCGCCCAGCCTCAGCGGCCCGCCGGCGATCAGCCGATGCGTGTCGTGTCCGATTCCGATCCGAAACGAGTGCGTGGCCCAAGCCTCCAATAACTAGCGGCGTAACGCTTTGCGCTTTAGCGGCGTGATTATATCCCACGAATGCCGGGGCAACAACGTGAGTCGCACCCGAGCGCTCCTACAATGAGCTTGGTTTGTCCAGTCGTCATCAGACCATCCTTTTCGAGGTCTACAACAATGGAGAGCTGCCATGAAAATCAAGCGCAAGGGTTCTGCAATTTGGCAGGGTGGAATCAAGGACGGCAAAGGCGCGATCTCCACCGAGAGCGGCGCGCTCAAAGAATATCCCTACGGCTTCGCCAGCCGTTTCGAAGGCCAGCGCGGCAGCAATCCCGAGGAACTGATCGCCGCGGCGCACGCGAGCTGCTTCACGATGGCCCTGTCGCTCATCCTGGGCGAGGCCAAGTTGACGGCCCAGCGAATGGAAACCACCGCCGAAGTCACGCTCGAACAGGTTGAAGGCGGCTGGGCGATCACCGCCGTTCATTTAGCGCTCACCGCCAAGGTGCCGGGGGCCGATCGGGGCAGCGTCGAACAGCTAGCCGCCAAAGCCAAGGCAGGCTGCCCGGTTTCAAAGCTGCTAAAGGCCGAAATCACGCTGGACGTGAAAGTTGAATAGCGCGCGGGCGGTTGATCGCACGCCTAGCGATGGGTCGCTTTTTGATGCGACCTTTTCGCGGCGGTATGCGCAAGCTGTCGCTTCAAATCAAACGAGCCCTGGTAGCGATCGCCGCCAAAGTCGGCTTTGAACTCGTCGGCATTGATCCAGCCTCTCCAGTCGTAACTGGCGCCGTCGATCAAGGCGATGCCGGCCAATTGCCTGGCTGGACCGTGGAATCGCACGGTATAGTCGAAATCCACTCCTTGCCAGGTACCATGAAACCGGCCTTGCCATTCGTGCTTCGCAAGCGACGTGACGACGCAGGTCATGTCGCCGGACAGCCGCCGGTTCGTGGTCTGCCACCCGCCTCGATAAACATATTCTTCCGCGTGCGCAATCGATGTAAACGCAAGCGTGCACGCAATCACAACTGCCCGCAGCATGCCGGATGCCTCCACTGGTTCCAGCATGGAAAGCGAGCATTTGGCGTGCCCATTGACGCGCTAGGGCTCGTTCAAGTCTTCGCCGTAGCCAGGCGGAAAGGGGTTCGAATTGGGCAGCCCCTTTTCGGCCTCGAGTTCTTGATTCGGGTCGAGACCAAATTGCCGCAGCCAAAATCGCACTTCGACTTCGCTTTGCAACTCATCGGGCTTGAGCGCCGCCGGACCCGCGCGGGCCCGTTCGATGCGGGTACGCAGCACTTCGGCGTACCACTGGTCGCTGTCGATAGGTTTGGCGCGGCGGCGCCGCGCGGCACGATGCAAACGGTGGTCGCTGGAGACCACCGTCAAACGACGCGGAGCGGAGTCCGCCTGAATCAACTTTTCGATGATCTGGTCGGCATCAGTGCCGGGGTCCGCGAAGCGAACCGTCATTCCCCGAAACTGGCTCGAGCGCGGCAAGAAGGGCGGGGGATCGCGCGCGTCGAAGACCACGGTGGTCCGCGCAAGCTCGGAATCGACGAGCGACTCGGCCAGAAAGTTCAACAGGGCGCGTCGAGATCGCTCCAGGCTGCCGGGCCCGACGCCGCGCCCCAGAATTCCACTGGCATGCAGCAAGTTGTACCCGTCGATCAGAAGGCTCATGAAACTAGCGAGCCCGCACGGGTCGCCGCGCGTCGGGTTCGCCGGCTTGGAGCTCGGCCCGATATTTGACCCGGCCGCCGACGATGACGGTGTCGGCGCGGCCTTGCAGCCGCCAGCCGGCAAACGGCGTATTGCTGCTCTTGGAGCGGAACGTTGTGGGATCGACCGTCCAGCGGACCTGGGGATCGATCACCGTTACGTCAGCATCTGCCCCGATCCGCAGAGTGCCCTTGTCGATTCCGAGAATGCGGGCTGGGTTGATCGTGAGCTTCGCGATGGCAGCGGGCCAGTCGAGATGGCCGGGCTCGATCAGCTTGGTCACCACCAGGCCCAGCGCCGTCTCGAGCCCGACGATGCCGAAGGGGGCCTGGTCGAGCTCACGCATTTTCTTTTCGACGGCGTGGGGAGCATGATCCGTGCAGATCACGTCGATCGTGCCGTCGCGCAATCCGGCGATGCAGCTCTCGACGTGTTCCTTGCCGCGCAGGGGCGGGCTCATCTTATAGTTCGAATCGAAGGTGCGCAAGCTCTCATCGGTCAGCGAAAAGTGATGCGGGCAGACTTCGGTCGTTACGCGCACGCCGCGCCCCTTGGCACGGCGGATCAGGTCGACGCTGCCGGCGCTCGAGACGTGCATGATGTGGATCCGCCCGCCGGTCGCGTCCGCCAGTGCGATGTCGCGGCCGGTCATGACGTCCTCGGCCACGGCCGGCATGCCGGATAGACCCAGCACGAGCGAGACAATGCCCTCGTGCATCACGCCGTCTTGCGTCAACTCGCGAACTTCGGCATGGTTCAGAATCGGCTTGTTGAACATCGCGCAGTACTCGAGAGCGCGGCGCATGAGCTCGGCGTCGTAGACCGGCGCTCCATCATCGCTGAAGGCGACGGCGCCCGCTTGGATGAGCTGCCCCAACTCGGCCAGTTCTTTGCCTTCACGGTTCTTGCTGACGCATGCCACCACGTACACGTTGCAGTGGTCGGCGCGGGCGGCTTGATGCTGAATGAATTCGACGCTGGCCTGCGTATCGAGTGGCGGTTCGGTGTTGGGGATGCACGCAATCGAGGTAAACCCACCGGCAATCGCCGCCGCCGTGCCGGTGAAGATCGTCTCGTCCTCTTCTCGCCCCGGCTCGCGCAAGTGAACGTGCATGTCGATGAGCCCGGGCGAGACGATCTTGCCCGACACGTCGAGCACCTCTTCGCGCCCGGTGGCGATCGCGTCGTAGGCGGCGACCCGGCCGTCCTCCAAGAGCACGTTGGTCACGCGGTCGAGCTGTTGGCTCGGGTCGATGACGCGTCCCCCTTCGAGCAGAATCGGTCGCTGAGATCGCAAGCGTAGGTTCCTTGTCGCGGTTCGCTTCAGGAGTTTCCACCCAGAATCAGCCACAAGACGGCCATCCGCACCGCCAAACCATTCGTGACTTGCTCCAAAATGGCCGAGTGCGCGCCGTCGGCCACGTCGGGCGTAATCTCGACGCCACGGTTAATGGGCCCCGGCGCCAGTATCAGAATGTCCGGCTTGGCGCGCGACAATCGCTCGCGGTTCATTGCATAGAGCAGGGCGTATTCGCGCACGCTGGGGAAGGGACGCGTCGACTGCCGCTCGAATTGAATTCGCAACAGGTTCAACACGTCGCAGCGCGGCAGAATCTCATCGAGATCATAAGCCACCTCGACTCCCAGCTCTTCCCAACGCTTCGAAACCAAGGTTGATGGGCCGCACACGATCACGTGGGCGCCGAGCGCCTTGAGGCCCCAGATATTCGAACGAGCGGTGCGGCTGTGGGCAATGTCGCCGACCAGCGCGACGGTCAGCCCGGCCACGCGGCCCAGCCGTTCGCGGATCGAAAGGATGTCGAGCAAGCCTTGCGTGGGATGTTCGTGCGGCCCGTCGCCGGCGTTGATGACCGAACAATTGAGCTTCTGAGCGAGCAAGTGGGCGGTGCCCGGCGTGCGATGCCGGACGATGACCACGTCGATGCCCATGGCCTCGATGTTCTTGGCCGTGTCGATGAACGTTTCCCCCTTGGACAGGCTGCTGCCCGAGGAAGAAAAGTCGATCGTGTCGGCGCCCAACCGCCTGGCTGCCAGGGAGAAGCTGGTGCGGGTTCGCGTCGACGGCTCAAAAAACAAGTTGGCGCACGTGCGGCCGCTCAGAATCGGAAGCTTTTGCGCGCAATTTGAAGTCGCGTCTTTGAAGGCGACCGCGGAATCCAAAATGGTAGTGATTTCCTCGGCCGACAGGCTTTCGACGTCCAATAAATGACGCCGGGTCCAAGTTTCACTCAACCGCCCAACGTCGAACAGCTCGGTACTCATGCTAGGAGTCTTCCTGTCGGCAAGAGCATGTGCGCGCGAGCATTCACCGTCCAAGGTCGATCCAATCGCCTCAAACGCTCTGAAAACTCGGGAAGGCCGCCGCTCACGCCGGGCTCGATTCTAACGCGCCCGCGCGCGGCTGAAAAGCAAGCGCCAGATATCCGCGAATGCTCGGTCAAAAGGGGCGAGAATGAAACCCTGCCGCCGCTCGCGGAGGGACATGACGCGCGTGCTATAATCGCCCGCATGGCGAAAAGCGAAGCGCCTCACGTAATGATCGTCGCGCGGCGTGATGAGGATGCGCGGCGCTGGGCCGACCTGCTCGGTGAAGTGGCAAATGTGGCTTCCGCGGAGGGCGCGCCCGGTTCTCCGATCGAAGTGCTCATCACCGATAAGCCGCTCAAAGACGCGCTCGCCAGTGCAGGCTTTCGCCGCGCTGGCCGGGGGCATCGTCCTGCTGTCCTGGGGATCGGCGACGTCGAAGGCGCAGACACCGTGCTCGCGGCCGACTTTTCGTCGCGCGAGCTAATGCTCGCGTGCCAGTTGCTGGGCGAAATCGAGCGACTGCGGGTCGCCTGTGCCGTGGCGACCCGAACCCACGAAGAAGCGATGCAGTTGGCCGAGACCGATCCGCTCACAGGTCTGGCAAACCGTCGGGCTTGGGACCGGCGGCTGGCCGCCGCGATCGCGCGGGGTCGCGAGCAAATTGTGTGGCTCGCGGTGGTCGACCTCGATCGCTTCAAGCAAATCAACGACGAGCGAGGTTACGCGGCCGGAGATGGCACCTTGGTGAGGGCAGCCCATGCGATGGCGAAGCAACTCCGCCACGGTGACTTGCTGGCGCGGCTGGGCGGCGATGAATTTGGGGTGTTGGTCGAGCACATGTCGGCTAACCACGCGGCGGCCGTTTTCATGCGCTTACGCGGGGCTGTGGCCGCGTGCAATGAAGTGACCGCCAGCATCGGCTACGCAAGTAGCGCCGCGCATCGTACCGCGTCCGATCTTTCGTCCAGTGCCGAACGTGCGCTCCGCTCAGCCAAACGCTTGGGCGGCAACCAGATCTGTGCAGCCGAGAGCGACACTCTCGGCGGGTCGCCCTACGACGTAGCCGGCTAGTTGACTCTCGGCATTATTCCTGCGTGCGGCGCAGGTCGAAGAGCGACGGCAACAGGGCCAAAAGCAGGCCATCGAGCAACAAGTAAAATCCCACGAAGCTCGCCAGGAACCACCAGTCGGGCTCGACTGGCAGTCGCGACACCATGAGATCGATCGGCAGTTTGAAGGCGGCTTTGAAGGGACTCATGAAGCTCAAGCGGTCGAGCAGGGCCGTGAGCGGCGTGGACGCAAAAAACGTGTTGGCGAAATACGTCACTGCCAAGGGCGACGTAAACAACACGGCAAGCGCCAGGTAGGTCGCCATCAGGCTGGTCGACGTCTTGCGGAACAAGACCGATGAGAACAGCGCAAGCGTGGTTGTCGTGCCGCATACAGTTAGCACCACGACCAGGTAACCCAGCACGCTCGGCAGGTTGGTCCAGTAGGTGTTGACCAAGACCACGGCCAAAAAGACAGGCCACAACAGAAACATCGTGAGCACGCTCGACACGCGCAGCCCTGCCAAGTGCTTGGGCCACAGGATCTGAGACGGCGACAAGGTCGTGGTGAGCAGCAAGTCGAGTGTTTCTCGCTCGCGCTCGCTGGTCATGCTGCCAGCCGAGAAGACCGGTCCGACCAGCACGTTAAACAAGATCACGTACGAGATGTACCAGGGCGCCAGATCGGGAAAGGCGTACAGCAGCACGGCCATCAGCGGGATCGCGATCAGCATGCTGACTTGAATGACCACGCGCAGCATGAGCGTTCCCTGGCTGAAGATCTCGCTGCGCATTTCCTTGTCGAACACCGGGTTGGCGCCGTCGGCCAACAGGTCGCCGCGCTTGGTGGGCGCGAACAGCCAATCTGGAAATTGATCGCTCTGGATGATCAGCCCCACGGCCTGCCGGGCTTCAATTTCGAGATCGACCACTTCCTTGCCCTCGCTGCCCACGTCCGGCGGGTGTAGCAAACGGGCGCTCACGCCCCGAAACAGTACGGCGCACACCGTGCCGCACACGGCCGGCAAGACCGTCAATGTCAGGATGAGCCGTAAGCGGCCCTGGTTTTCGAGCGCCGCCCAACAAGTCACGGCGGCCAGCGCCAAGGGCAGGATCACCAGGTACGCCACGACCAGCGACGCGGACGTACGCCGGAAATAGCTGCTGGTGGCCACGCTGATCATGCCGAAGGTGATGACCGACAGGATGAGTCCCAAATAGGCAGTCAGTGCTTCGTAGATCGACACCCCGCCAAGCGGCAGGCAGAGCATGACGATCGGTAGCGAGCCGACCACGAGCAGAAGCAAGTGGCACAACGACGCCAGCAGCTTGCCAAGCACGATGGCGCTCGGCCGCATCGGACTGGCCAACAGCATCTCGTAGCTCTTGCGCTCCTTTTCGCCTGTGATGGTGCCGGCCGCGAAGCTGGGGGCCATGAGCGCGGCGAGCAGGTACTGGCCGAGGAAAACGAGATTGACCAGCCGCCGCGACGCTTCGGGATTGCTGGTCAAATCAAGATGCTGTTCCTGTGGCCAGGCCAACAAGACCACCAGGGCCAGCAGCCCCAGATACAGAAACAACAGCGCGAACGCCCGCGTCATGCGGAGGTTGGTGAGGAGCTCGCGCTCGAGCACGGGGTTCTCGAACAGGTACATGGATGCTGCCGCCCGGTTGGCTGAAAGTTCAACGCTTTATGATACCGCAGCACCCCGCGCAAGCTTCTAAAACCTCAGCAGGCCGCGCATGGCCGTGAGTGGCGCGAGATAGGCATCAAGCGCCATCCCATCTACCGTCACTTCGCTTTTAAAGGTGCGTCCGTCGATCGCGCCCGAGCGGACAAGGTGCTCGACGAGCGCTCGCTCTCGCTGCTCGTTCCAATCGCGCGCAAGATCAACCCTGCCGCAATCGATGGCCAGCAAAAGCGCCAGCGCATAAGCGGCCCAGTTGCTCACGCCACCTAGGACCGCGAAATCCGCGGCCACCCGGCAGGCGATTCTTGCGGCAGGCTCGCCGCCTACCGCCGCGACAATGTCCTCCCACAAAAATCGCCCCATGCCGATTTCGTTGCCACCATCGCCAATCCCAATGGTTGTCACGGGCCGTGGACTTCGAGCGGCCTGCTCGAACAACAGGTGCAAGGGCGCCGTGAAGCGCTGGATCGATTGCCCACGCATGTTATGGCACACGCCGCGATCGGCTTCCGCTACCTGGGCCGTGAATGATTCAACTGGCGGTCGTCCCGCACGCCTCTGCGCTTGCAAGGACGCCAGCGTGTGGCTCGGCCCAGGACATTCGATGGCGACGAGGTGTGTCCAGCGGCTGGCCGGCCCCGTAGCGAAACATCCTTTAATCCACGCGTCTACGGCGGCCGGCGTTTCTTGGGCCGTGGACTGGGCATCGATTGGCCCAGGCGTCGGAAACTCGAGCACTGGGGTCGATAGATCCCACAGCTCGCAGCCGGTTCGCAGCAGGGGCGCCGCAACGCGATCGGCAACAAACGTCACCTCGAGCCCCAGCGCCACGAGCGCTCGGCCCAGGTACAGCGCTCCGGGCGGGCCATCGGTCTCAGCGGCAATTCGATCGTGCGTCTGCGCGCAGAATCCGGTCGCGATGCCGACGCTCTTGGCATGCCGTGCCAGGTGCGCGGCCGCGAGCCCGAGTTGCCCTGCGTCGAGCGGTTTTTCGTCCAGCTGGTAAGCCGCCAGGCCACGGCAGCCCGGATCGCGATGGACGATGTGCTCGAATTCGGCGGCGAGTTCAGCGGCGAGTCCCTGAGAGTTCTCGCGGGAGCCAGATTGTGGGCGCGGGGAAGAGGACAAGGTGTGGTGGGTGGGGGTCCTGGTGCCCTCGGTAAGGTTCATTATGATGTTACTCCGTTACGCAAAGCGCCGGAACGAAGTCGGTTGTCGCGGGCAAACTCAGCGGGTGCGCACCTGCCTGGTGCCCGGCGGCTCCGGGGTTGTCGATCGCCGGGCGCGGGGATGCGAAGCGGGCATTTAGCGGAGGGTGGGTTGACAAGTAGAACGTGTGTGGAGTAGAACTTAGCGTAGATCGTGAAAATTGTCACAATCCTTTTCCGCCGCAATGCTAACGGTGGCCTGCGGCGTTCTCGCGGTTTCTGCTCCTTCCATTTGGCCGTAGCCTGCGGGCTTTCTCCGTTTGGCGCGGACGTTGATTTTTAGAGGGACTGAGGCATGGCGGACAATAAGAAGATGTCCGTGGCTGAGATTCTAGCTGCGGCTAGAAAGGCGGATTCGAAGAACGGTGGCGGCGCGGAATCTGCGCCAGCGCCAGCTCAGGCAGCTTCTGTCAACGAGTCCGCCAGTGAGTCCGCATCAGCCGAAGTTCAGGCGAGCGCGGCATCGACGGATTCGCCAGCAGTCGCTGAAGCGCCCCCCGCCGCGAAGAAGCCCGTTGCGAAGCCGGCTGCCGGCGGAGCACGACTGAGCGTCGCGGAAATGTTGGCTGCGGCGCGTGCTGAGAAGTCGGGCGAAGCTGCCGCGCCGAAGGCCGCCGCGGCCAAGCCCGTCGCCGCTCCCGTGGCCAAGGAATCGCCAAAAACCGCTCCCGCCACCAAGCCTGCTGCGAAGGCGGCTCCTGCTGCTGCTGCGAAAGCTGCGGCTCCCAAAGACACAGGCAGCATCCTGGCCGAAGCTCGCTCTGGTGTGAAGCCGGGTCCGATGTCGAAGGCCGAGGCGGCGCTCAAAGCGCCGGCCGCGAAAGCGCCGGTGAAACCCGAGAAGCCGCGCGTCGCTGTGCCGCCGATGCCTGCCAAGCCCGACTATGCCAAGCCGAAGCCGGCGCCGGTGGCCGATGAAAGCCGCCGCGGCTTCATGGCCGACATGATGCTCGGCTCGTCTCTGGGCATTGGGTTTACCTCGCTCGCCACCACCTTGGGTTTGTGGACGCTGGGCACCGCCCGCTTCATGTATCCCAATGTGCTGACCGAGCCGCCGAGCAGGTTCAAGGTCGGCTTTCCCGCGAACTTCGCTCCCGGCCAGGTCGAAACCAAGTTCATCCCGCAGTACGGCGTGTGGGTCGTGAACTACGAATATCAGGGCCGCCCGCAAATTTACGCGTTGCGCTCGGTGTGCACGCACTTGGGGTGCACGCCGAACTGGCTGGAGGGCGAGCAGAAATTCAAGTGCCCTTGCCACGGCAGCGGCTTCTACAAAGACGGTATCAACTTCGAAGGGCCGGCGCCTCGCCCGCTCGAGCGCTATGCCATTCACCTGGCGGATGACGGCCAGTTGGAAATCGACAAGAGCAAGCTTTTCCAGGAAGAAATCGGTCAGTGGAACGACCCTGCCTCGTTCGTCGTGGTCTGAACCAGGCCTCTTGCCGGCCCGTCGGGGTGGCATGCTGCGCCGCTGCGCGCGGAGCTATGCGCCACGATCACGCGGCGGACCGAGTTACTTCTTGCCGGCCGGTCGACTCACGTTCAAGCGATCGGTGCGTCGACCGAGTCCGACCGACGGAAGCGGATTCATCAACTTCGAAACGCGGTAGCAAACGATGTCCATAGGCGAAATGATTCGCGAGTCGCAGGTTTGGAAGAGCGTCTTCCGGCACCCCATGCCGCAAGATCGCCGTAACCGCATCGTCGTGATGCTCACCAACTTCTTCCTGCACCTGCACCCGGTCTCCATCAAAAAGCAAGGCATCGCGCTGAGCTACACGTGGTGCATGGGCGGCGTGACGTTCTTTTTGTTCCTGGTGGAGACGGTCACCGGCGTGCTGTTGATGTTCTACTACCGGCCCACGCTGGAATGGGCCTACAACGACATCCTGAGTTTGCGCGACGTGACTTCGCTGGGCATCTTGCGCGAGCTGCATCGCTGGGGCGCGCACGCGATGGTCATCACCGTGTGGCTGCACATGTACCGCGTGTTCCTGACGGGCAGTTACAAGCCGCCGCGCGAATTCAATTGGGTGATCGGCGTCATTTTGTTGCTGCTCACGCTGCTGTTGTCATTTACCGGCTACCTGCTGCCCTGGGATCAATTGGCGATCTGGGCGATCACGGTCGGATCGAACATGGCCCGCGCCACTCCGATTTTGGGGCACGAAGGCCCAGGCCAGCAGCTTTTGAATATTCAGGGGATCGACATGATCACCAACGCCTCGGATGCGCGGTTCGCCTTGTTAGGCGCGCGGTTCGTGGGCGAAGAAACGCTCAACCGGTTCTACATTCTGCATTGCATCGCGATTCCGCTGGGAGTGTCGCTGCTGTTGGCGATCCACTTCTGGCGGGTCCGCAAAGATGGCGGAATCAGCGGGCCGTTGTAACTGCTTGCGCGCGCTCACCAGGTGCCCTTGTGCGATCGGGTGAATGGGGTGGCAGGCGGAATGGGATCGAACGCTTAAGAGTCGCAGGACCAGGCACGCGCACCAACCATGCACGGATCACAAGCTGACATTTCCGGTTTTCTTGGCGGCTACTATTTGTGCCTGGCCATCATGAACGCGGTTGTCGCGTTCTATTTCTGGCACAACCGACACAAGAATTTCGAGGGCGTTGTTTGGGCCACCGTTTCCATCCTCTTGGTGGCCATCGCTTCGGCCGCCTTCGGTGGCAGCCCGCCGGGATTGCCGCACGGATTGCGCGAAGCCATCAATCAAGCCACCGGGCCAGTCATCTATAGCGTCGGCACGACGGCGATTCTGGCCGTCTTGTATCTCGGCCGGCGTTTCTTCGCGCGTCCCATGGTCGGCTGGGTTGGACTCAACTTGGCGCTGGTGCTGATGGGCTTTTCGATCGTCGACCCGAACTTCGCGGCCATCGTGACCAAGCCCGACAATGTGCCGATCGTCGGCCTCGTGTTTCTTCTGGGCTTCTTTACGTGGGTGGCCACGAACCGCGCTGTTGAGAACGACGACCGGACTCGCCAAGGGCTGCCGCCCTTGGAAAAGCTGGACAGCGAAAAAGTGCTGGTGTGGCCAGACCTGGTCTATACCGAACTGATCTGCATGGTGGCGCTGACCGCATTTTTGCTCATTTGGGGGATCGCCTTGCAGGCGCCGCTCGAGGAGCCCGCCTCGAGCGTGAAGACCCCCAATCCCTCGAAGGCCCCGTGGTACTTCCTTGGCCTGCAAGAGATGCTGGTCTATTACGATCCGTGGATGGCGGGCGTCGTGTTGCCGAGCTTGATCGTGTTTGGCTTGATGGCCCTGCCGTTTTTGGATTTCAACAAGAAGGGCAACGGCTATTACACCATCGAAGAGCGCAAGTTCAGCTATCTCGTTTTTCAATTCGGATTTTTGGAACTGTGGGTCACGCTGATCATTCTGGGCACGTTTTTCAGAGGGCCAAACTGGAACATTTTCGGGCCCTTCGAATTTTGGGATCCGCACAAGGTGCTGGCGCTCAATAACGTCGACTTGTCGCAGTACTTCTGGATCAAGGGCATGGGGCAAGCGCTGCCCAGGGCAGCCACGGGCAGCCCCTGGTATGTCGAAATTGGCATGATCTTGTACCGCGAGTGGCTGGGGATCGTGCTGTTGATCGGCTACTTCGTCCTGCTGCCGCCCTTGATGGCAACCACGATCTTCCGCGGCTTTTTCGTGAAGATGGGCTTCTTGCGCTTCATGCTGATGGCGAACTTGCTGCTGTTCATGGCGGCCTTGCCGCTGAAGATGGTTTTGCGCTGGACCCTCAACCTGAAATACATCGTGAGCATTCCCGAGTACTTCCTGAACTTCTAAGCCTCGTACCGCCGCGCCGCTGGGCGCGGAGCCCGAGAACTATGCCTGCTACTGAACAAACCTGGCGCGACTCGAAGCTGATGCACCTGATCTTTGGGATCAGCGCGCTGGCCATGCTCGTCACCACCGTGTGGATGTTGGCGGCCGACCACCGCCGCGAGTGGAAGGACTACCAGCGCAAGTTCCAGAACATCGAAGCCTGGACCGCGCAGGCCCGCATCAGCCAGCAGCGCAGCGCGCAGTTTGACCAACAGTTGACCGAAGCGCGCGACGCGTGGGAGGCGGCGCGGCGAGAAGTTCCGGACGGCGCGCAGATCGACCGCTTCGAGGACGAAGTCCTGCAAAATGCCGAGCAGCGGCAGCAGAGCGTGAATTTCGATGCGCTCAACACCAGCTACAAGAACCTGCGCAGCGCCCCGCCCGACGAGCGGCCTGCGCTGCGTGACGAGCTCCGCAAGCAACTCTCACATTTCGTCACGCAGGCCCGCTTTCGCGAAGATGGCCTGGCGTCGGGCAAGAAGTTTCGCGCTGCCGATCTCGACGTGGCGCGCAGCGAATATGAGCTCGGGGTGGGCAACGAGCTGCCCAAGAGCCGGCTGACCGAAATGCAAAATCGCGTGACCACCGTCCTGAAGGAAGTGGAGGACGCGACGGTGGCGGTTCAAAACGCAACGGAGCACCGCAAGCGGCTCGAGTCGATGCTCGGGGAAATGACGGCAAAAGAGGACGAGGCCAAGAAGAGCTACGAAGACTTATATGGCAAGCTCGTGCAGCTCGAGAAACAGCTCGACGAGCGGCAGAACAACACGATGAAGGAATTCATCGGCCTGCCAATCGTGGATGCGTTTTCGCCCAAGAAGCTCGACCAGATTTGGCTTCCCAAGTTGACGATCAATTACAACTTTCGCGACGTGGCGCGTTTCGACCGCTGCACCAACTGCCACCAGGCCATCGATCGCACCGCGCCGGGCTCGGCCGTCGATCCGGGCTATCAGCGCGAACACACCGTCGTCCTGACGATGGACACGCCGGCCACGCGTCCGGCGGAGTTGACCGAGCCCGTTGCGAGTGTGGCCGATGAGGAGGCGCGCTACGTCAGGCTGCTGCGCGAGGTATATGGAATCCAGCTTGCCCACGAGGGGCTATTGGATCCGACCGACGCGGTGATTAGCGTTGTGCGTCCACAAAGCCCCGCGGCCAAAGCCCGCATTGAGGTTGGCGACGTGCTGTCGGCGGTGGGCGACGCGACGATTCTCAATCGCGGCGCGGTCTACAACTATTTGCTCGAGAGTCCCACGTGGGGCAAGCCGCTATCGGTCACGGTGCGGCGCGGTCTGCCCAGTCCTTTTGCGAGCCACCCCCGGCTCGATTTGTTCGTCGGATCGCTCAGCCCCCACACGCTGGCGGATATCGGCTGCACCATCTGCCATGACGGTCAGGGAAGTGCCACCGCGTTCAAATGGGCCTCGCACACGCCCAACGATCCTTTCCAGGCTGACAAATGGAAGCAGGAGTACGGATGGTTTGACAACCATCACTGGATCTTCCCGATGTACCCCAAGCGGTTCTCGGAGAGCTTGTGCCTCAAGTGCCACCATGAAGTGACGGAGCTCGAGCCGAGCGAGCGTTTCCCCGATCCGCCCGCGCCGAAGCTGGTGGAGGGTTTTCGCCTGATTCAGCAATTCGGCTGTTTCGGCTGCCACGAGATCAATGGCTTCGATGGCCCGAATCGCCGCATCGGTCCCGACATTCGCACCGAGCCCAATTACGCGGCGGCCGCACAAGCATTGCAGGCCGGCGGCGGCTTGAGCGATCAACAGAGCGAATGGGCCGGCGATCTCGTGCGCGACCCGACCAATGTCTCGGCGCGGCACTCATTGGCCGAGTCGCTCAAGACGGCCGAAAAACTGCCGGGCGACGCAACCGTAACCAAGAAACTCGTCACGCTGCTCGACGACGTCGAGTCGCCCGGGCGAATGCGCAAGGTTGGCCCCAGCCTGCGACATGTGGCCAGCAAGGTGGATTTCGACTTCCTGTACTCGTGGATTCGCAAGCCGAGCGATTTCCGCCCGACCACCAAGATGCCGCAATTCTTCGGGCTGCACGAGCACCTGGGCGGCGACAGCCTCGAGCAGTCGCAACGTTATGAGCCGGTCGAGATTCGCAGCGCGACCGAGTATTTGCTGGCCAAGAGCCAACCCTTCGAGTTCGCGAAAGACATCAAGGACGCCGATAAAGGTTCGGCGGAGCGCGGCCGTATGGCTTTCGAAATCCGCTGCCTCGCCTGCCATCAGCACAGCGAGTTCCCGGCGGGCAAGATGACGCAAGGTCCCGATCTGTCGCGCCTGGGCGCGAAGCTCAATCGGCCCGCCAACAAGACCGGCAAGCGCTGGCTGTATTCGTGGCTGCGCAATCCGAGCAATTATCACCCACGCACGCTGATGCCCAACATGTTGCTCGAGCCCACGAAGGGCCTGGACGGCAAAACGTCCGACCCGTTGGCCGACATCGCGGCGTTCTTGCTCGATTCGAGGGGTGATTGGGCGCCGACCGACGTGCCGGGGCGCGAGCTGGCGGCCGAGGAAGAACGCGCGCTCGATTCGCTGGCCGTTGAACACCTGCAAGCCGCGCTCAACTCACGACGCCAGGCCGAACACTATTTGAAGACCGGAATCCCCGAAAGCCGCCGGGCCGATCTCAAGGGGGACGAGGTCGAGCTGGTCGGCGAAATGAGCGTCGATAAAAAACTGCAATATGTTGGTCGCCGCACGATCAGCAAGTATGGCTGTTCCGGCTGTCACGACATTCCAGGCTTTGAAGACGTAAAGCCGATCGGCACCGGCCTGGCGGACTGGGCCCGCAAGACCCCGGACAAGTTGGCGTTCGAGCAAATTGTCGAATACATGAAGCTTGCGCACGGCAGCCCGGGCTCGCTCGAGCATGCGGTTGGCCCTGAGCCCAAAGACGTCAGCGACGAGACGATCGAAGAGGCGGATGAGGGCGAGTATGGCCACACGCACATGAACTTCCTCAATTTGCCGGCGGAAGTCGGCTATTTCATGGAGAAGCTGTTCGGCCATCAGCGCGAAGGCTTCTTGTGGCAGAAACTGCGCGAGCCACGCAGCTACGATTATCAAAAGACGCAGAACAAGGGATACAACGACCGCCTGCGGATGCCGAAATTCACCGCGCTCGACGACGCGCAGCGCGAAGCGATCATGACCTTCGTGCTGGGGCTCGTGGCCGAGCCGCCGGCGCCGCAATATGTCTACCGCGGCACGCCGCGTCGAGACGCCATCGCGCAAGGCTTGGAAGTCATCGAGAAATTCAATTGCACCGGTTGCCACACCTTCCGGCTGGATCAATGGAAGCTGGCCTACGATCCCAAGAGTTTCGAAAAGCCCGAGCAGGTGAAGGACTATTCATTCCTGGACGCTCACTTTACGCCACAGCAGGTCAAGGCTTCCGTCGAGACCGATAACCGCGGACTGCGACGTGCCACCTTGTTCGGAATGCCGGTGGCCGATGCGACGGGCGAGCCGATCGCGCAAAGCGAAGAAGGAACGCCGTTGGGGCCCGAGGACAAAAACGCCAAGCGATATTACTTCTTCATGCCGTGGGAGAATGCGCTTCTCAACGGCGAGGCATGGCTATCCGGGCTGCAACGCGTGCTGGTGCCAGAGGCCGCGATCGAAAAGCGCTTTCCCGCGTGGGGCGGCTTCTTGGCGCGGTTGGCGCACCCCGTGGTGGTTGCTGAAGAAAAGAAAAACAATCCCAACCAGAATCCCGACGAAGCGTGGGGCTGGCTGCCGCCGCCTTTGGTGGGCGAAGGGCGCAAAGTTCAGCCCGAGTGGTTGCACACCTTCTTGCTCGATCCTTTCCAGATTCGGCCGGCGGTCGTCTTGCGGATGCCGAAGTTCAACATGTCGCCCGCCGACGCCAGCAAGATGGTGAACTACTTTGCGGCGATCGATGGAGTGGATTATCCGTACAACTACGATCCGCGTACGCGCGAGTCGTACCTGGCCGCCAAGAATGAGCAGCATCCCGATCGGCTCGGCGACGCGCTCAAGGTCGTGACACAAACCGAGTGCGTGAAATGCCACCTGGTGGGTGATTACACACCGACGGGCAGCGAACGCAACAACGCGCCGGCCCTGGACCGGGTTTACAACCGCTTGCGGCCCGATTTCCTGCTGCCGTGGATCGCCAATCCCAAGCGTCTGCTGCCCTACACGCGCATGCAGGCCAACATCCCGCCTGACAAACCTGTAAGCCAAGCGCTCTATAAGGGATCGAGCGAACAACAGCTCGAAGCGTTGATTGACCTTCTATTGAATTACAACCGCTACATGGAGAGTCGCACGTCCATCAAGCCCATGGTTAAAGTGCCCGAGTCTGATACACCGCAAGCGGACGCGGGTCGTCGAGAGACGTCAGCGGCCAAAGGAGGTTGAGCGATGGTCAAGTTTCGCTGCGCTTTCTATAATGCGTCGTGGCTGACGGCGGCACTTTTATCGGCGGCTGGTTGCGGTAAGCCGGCTCCGCCACCTCAAGGCGCAGCGCCAAGCGCCACTGCTCCCACCGTGGATCTGGGCTCCGAGTCGGCGCCGCCAACCTCCACGCCCGGCGACGCGCCGACCAGCCCTCCAGGAGATCAGAAATAATGTCGCTTCATGTTTCCAGCTTCTTCCCGAAGCTGCTCGTCGCCAGTTGTTTGTTCCTGCTGGTTAGCGCCAGCGCGCCCGCCGAGGAATGGGGCACGCTCACCGGTCGTTTCGTGTTCGAGGGAAAGGCCCCGACGCCAGAGCCCATCGACACCGCTAAAGATCCGCTGTGCAAGACCAAGATTAGCGACGAAGCCCTTCTGGTCGATGGCAAGGGCGGCCTGGCCAATGCCGTGATCATGCTAAAGACCAAGGGCGTCCCGGTCGCGCCTGAGTACGCATCCAACGCGAAGGCCGACGTCGAGCTGGACAACAAGGGCTGTCACTTCGAGCCGCACGTGCTCGTGATCCGCACCACGCAAACCCTGGCGCTCAAGAATTCCGATCCCACCGGCCATAATACGAACGTACAACCCGTTTCGAATGACGGTATCAATCCCGTGCTGGCGGCCGGATCAGCGCCGCTCAAGCACAAGTTCGCCAAGGCAGAAGTTCGCCCCATTCCCGTCAGTTGCAACATCCACACGTGGATGAAGGCCTGGCTGGTCGTGCGCACCGATCCTTATGCGGCGGTCTCGAACGCGGACGGCACGTTCACGATCAAGGACCTGCCGGCCGGCAAGGATTTGGAGTTCGGCCTGTGGCATGAGAAGGCCGGCTACTTGCGAAATGCTTCGTTTAAGGGCGGCCCGTCCGACTCCAAGGGCAACTTCAAAATCAAAATCAAGCCAGGCGAAAACAACTTGGGCGACATTAAGGTCAGCTCATCGATTTTCAAATAGTGTCGTGCGGCTGATGGCGGACGATCAGCCGTCCGATTTTTTCGAAGGAACTGAGTGATGACGCGAACGAAACTCTTCTTGGCGCTGACGAGCATCGCGGCCCTGGCGGTCGTGAGTGTCTCGGGCTGCGCTCGACCTACCATGGCCGGCCCGCGCGCCGACCAGCAGGTCGCGCTCGATATCCGCAACAAGCTCAAGGAGGGGGGCGGCGACACTGCCGCGGCTGGCGCCGAGGCTGCCCAAGGCGGCACCGGCTGGGGAACGCTGCGCGGCACCTTTAAATATGCCGGCACTGCGCCCACGCCTGGCAAGTTGAACGTCGACAAGGACACCGAGGTTTGCGGCAAGGGACAAGGAATCCTCGACAACTCGCTGGTCATCGGTTCCGACGGGGGCATCGCCAATATCGTGCTCTATGCGCGTGCCAAGCGCGTGCACGATTCGGCCAAGCCGTTGCCGAAAGACGAGAAAGAGGAGCCGTTGCTTTTCGATCAGAAGGGCTGCATGTTTTTGAGCCACGTCGTGGCGTGCCAGGTGAATCGCCCGCTAGATGTCAAGAACAGCGACCCGGTCGGGCACAACACGAAGATCGATCCGACCAAGGGCGCGGCGTTCAATCAGAATCTGCCGGTCGGCCAATCGCTGTTGTACATTCCGACCAAGGAAGAGGCGATTCCGGCGGCGGTCTCGTGCAGCATCCACCCTTGGATGAAGGCTTACCTGCTGCCGCGCAACGATAAATACTTCGCGGTCACCAAGGCGGACGGGTCGTTCGAGATTCCGAATCTGCCCGCCGGCGAAGAAGTGGAAATTCAAGTGTGGCACGAACGAGCCACCGGCCCTAGTGGCGGTCTCGTGCTGCCGAAGAAAGAACTGAAATGGTCGCCCAAGGGGCGCTTCAAGGTGAAGTTGGAGCCGGATCAAACTTTGGACCTGGCGCTCGAGGTGCCTGCCGGAGCCATTCGTTAACTCCCGACGTACGCTCAAGCTCCGAGCCAGCCGGCTCGTGGATCTTCAAACATGCTCGTGCGCTCGACTATGCGTCGAGTGATTCTTTCATGAAAAACCGTGTCTGCCGTCCTTGGCCACTTTTATTTGGATTGGTTCTGTTGGCCCCGGCCGTGGTCGGCTGCGGGAAGTACGATCCGCCACGTTTCGAGCTGAACATGGTGGCCATCGCGGACGCGCAGATTCCGCCGGTACAGCAGCAAGAGCTCGCCAACGTGCTCGAGGCCCTGTACGGCACGCCCGACCAGCCATTCGTGCTGCCGGAGACGGGGCTTGATCTGCGCAAGATTCAAACCGCCGCCGGTCCGGTGCGCAGTGACCAGTTCGGCCGCGAGACCGGCCTGTATCGCCGTCATTGCGGGCATTGCCATGGCACGACGGGCGACGGCCAAGGTCCTACGGCCATGCTGCTCAACCCTTATCCGCGCGACTACCGGCAAGGAAAGTTCAAATTCAAATCCACCGAACGTGCCGCTAAACCCACTTTGTACGATCTGGAGATGATCGTGCGGCAGGGCATTCCCGGCACCGCGATGCCGTCCTTCGATTTACTGCCCGACGCGCAGGTCAAGGCGCTGGTCGAATACGTCAAATATCTGAGCATGCGCGGTCAGTCGGAAATCGATCTGATCAACGCGCTCACGGCGCTGGGCGAAGGCGAGCAGTTGCAACCGAATCGGGCGGTGCTCGTCGACGAGATCATCGCGCCGCTTGCCGAAAGCTGGACCACGGCCGCCGAGAAAATCGTGCAACCGGAGCCCAAGCCGGATCTCGAAGCGCTGGCCTCGATCGACAAGGGGCGCGAGCTTTTCTATGGCACGGCCGCCAATTGCGTGAAGTGTCATGGTCCGAGTGCGCTCGGCGACGGCCAAACCAACGACTACGACGACTGGACGAAGCCCTTGGTCGAGATGGCCAAGCGGCTCGAGGAACAGCAAAAGTCGCTCGACGAAAACAGGGACTTGCCTGGAGCGGAGCGCAACCAGATCGAAAGCCAGCTCGCGTTTGCGCATAAGGCCTTGGAAGACGATTCACTGCCGCCGCGCAACGCGATCCCGCGCAACTTGCGGCAGGGAGTTTATCGCGGCGGCCGTCGCCCGCTGGATGTTTATCGCCGCATATACGCGGGCATCAATGGCGTGCCCATGCCTGGCGTTGGCCCGGCCAGCCCCGGAGCGGAAGGCACGCTGACCTCGGATCAGATTTGGAATTTGGTCGATTACGTGATGTCGCTGCCTAGCGAGCCGATCAGCCAGCCTCCTCGCCAGCAGCAGTTGAGAGTGAGCCAAGCCAACAATTTTTAGCGCCGGAACCGAGCGCCTCCTCGAGCGCTTGAGCCGGGTTTTTGCAAGGTGAAGTTTGATTGGCGGCAACTCCGCCATTCGACAGCCGGAGGATTGCAGTGGGAAAGTTTTGGAGCGTGTTGTTCCTGCTGGTGCCTGTGTTGGGTGTGGCCTGCTTCGTGGTAGCGCCCTGGTACAAGTATTGGCTGCCGGTGGACGTGTCGCAGCATGGGCATACGATCGACCACTTGTTCTATTTCATTCTGTGGCTGACCGGCCTCGTGTTCGTGGTCACCGAGGTCGTGATTTTCTGGTTCATGTGGCGCTACGACAGCCGCGGACGCATGCGGATTGGAACCTTCACCCACGGCAGCCACAGCCTGGAAATCGTGTGGACGATTATTCCCGCCGCCACGCTGTTGTTCATCGCCATCTACCAGATGAATGCCTGGGCCGATGCCAAGATTCGCAATCCCGCCGCCGGCCCCGACGGCATCTTCGGCACGGCTGATGACATGCGCCCCACTTTGGAAGTGACGGGCCGGCAGTTCGAGTGGCGGCTGCGCTATCCGGGCCTCAAGGCGCAAGGCAAGCTGGGCGACGACAACGATATTCACGTGGTCAACGACCTGCATCTGCCCGTCAACGAAGAAATCCTGATCGACCTGAAAAGCGCCGACGTGTTGCACAGTTTTTTCCTTCCGAATATGCGCGTGAAGCAAGACGCGGTGCCGGGCATGAAGATTCCGGTGTGGTTCCGCGCGACGCAGACGGGTGTGTACGACCTGGTGTGCGCCGAGCTGTGCGGCTGGGGGCATTACAAGATGAAGGGCCGTTTGACCATCGAGTCTCGCGAAGACTTCGACAAGTGGCTGGAACAGAAATACCAAAATCAATCCGCGACCCAAGACACGCAAAGCGTGCAACAAGAGGATAGCGAATGACCTCCATTACCCTGGGCGGACATGCCCCCGACGCGCACGCCGCGCCCCACGCCCATCACGGCAGCTTTCTGAGCACCTACGTGTTCTCGAGAGACCACAAGATCATCGGGATCCAGTTCCTGTTTTCAACGCTGCTGTGGTTTCTCGTCGGCGGACTTTTGGCCCTCGGCATTCGCTGGCAGGTCGCCTGGCCGTGGTCCGATATGCCGGTGCTCGGCAAGATGTTGTTCTCGGGCGAAGGCGGACAGATCTCGCCCGAGTTCTATACCGTGCTGTTTACGATGCATGCCACGGTGATGATTTTCTTCGTCATCATCCCCATCCTGGCCGGAGCGTTCGGCAACTTTTTGATCCCGCTCATGATCGGCGCCGAGGACATGGCGTTCCCGACTCTGAATATGCTGAGCTACTGGTTCATGTGGCCGGCCTTTATCGCCATGGGTTCTAGCTTCTTCGTCGAAGGGGGCGCCGCCAAAGCCGGCTGGACCAGCTATCCGCCCCTGTCGTTGACCGATCTCAATGGCCAGACACTTTGGCTGATCGGTCTGACCTTTGTGGGCGTCTCGTCGATGATGGGCTCGGTCAACTACTTGACCACCATTATCCAAATGCGCGCACCGGGCATGACCATGTTCCGGCTGCCCATGACCATTTGGGCCATGTTCATCACGGCCGTGCTACAAGCCTTCGCGCTGCCCGTGCTCACCGCGGCGGGCTTCATGCAGCTGATGGACCGCACGCTTGGCACCGGGTTCTTCATTCCCGAAGGTTGGAGCGTCAACAACGCGGCGGCGGCATCTGGTGGTGGGCAGCCGTTGCTATGGCAGCACCTGTTCTGGTTCTACTCGCATCCGGC
>DATJEN010000288.1:0-13703 GCA_035496575.1 Pirellulales bacterium | reverse complement strand
GCGGCTTGTGCGCGGTGGTGTAGGGCACCGCCAGACCCACCGTGGGCGCATATCGCACCCGCGCCTGGCTGAGCAGCAGTTTTTTTTGGTCTCCCTTGCCGACGGGCAGTGCCTCGAAGGGCAAATACCACAACAGGCCGTCGGGCACGATCACGATTTCATCGAAGTTGCCGGCCAGGTCGACGTTCGAGTGCTCGACGAGCAAGCTCATTACCTTGGCGGCCGTGGTTTTCCAACTCGTTTTCGCCAGCTCGCTTGCGGTGAGCTCGTGGTTGGCTTCGAAGTTGCCCATCTCGCGAAGCAAGATCGGGATTTGTTTCTGCAGCGTGGCCGGAGATTGCACGTGCCAGGCCGCGTACTTCTCGCGCGAGTACAAGAACGCGTACAGGTTGCGGCTGGTCGCGAAGAAGGCCAACAGCACCTGCCCGTCCGGCAACGCCTGCTGAATGTCTTTGGTTTTGCGCAACGGCGGGAAGAGCATTTCGGCCGGCTCGCGCCGCACCGCCAGCTCGCGCAGAATAAGCTCTTGCGCCTGGCTCGCGCTGGCCAGCGCCGTCAGATGTTCGGATTGCAGCCGACGTGCTTCGCCGCTGTCGGGCAATGCCGGCTTGTCGGCCAAAGCCGCGCGCAACTTCGCACATTCCGCCGAAAGCTGCGCATAGCGCGGATAGCGTGCCAATAAATCCTGACGTTCGAGCAGTCCGCGCTCGCCCAACAATTCCAGCGGGCCTTCGAGCACCCAGCGCAGCGCCAACAGGCGTCCGCCCATCGGCAACGAGCTATAGAAGCGGTGACGCCGGGCGCGATCGGCAATTTCCAGCGCCAGCTCGTGGTCCTTCGAGTTCTTCAGCGCCGCCTCAAACCAATGTTCGTACGCGCTGTCCGTCGAGAGCACCAGCATCGACAAGCACTCGAGCGGGTTGGACACCCAGTCGGCGGGCGCCGGATCGCGGAGCACGGTCTCGTACAGTCCAAGCGCCGTGCGGTCACTCAGCTCGCCGTTCAGATACCGGCTGTCGGTTTGCGCGATTTGAAATCCCCACAGCGAGCCCGAACGCTGGAAGGCCAGAGCCGGAGCGAGCGATTGGTCGCCAGCCGCCACATTGCCGCTCTGATAGGCTGCCAGCGCGCTTAAATGGTTTAAGCGCGCCCCGAGTTGGCTGCCCAGCAGGTCGCTGCGCGCGGCGACCAGCCTGGCGTTGTTGATGAACGCCGAGGCTTCGTTCGCATCGCCGAGCACGGCCGCGTTCTCGGCCGCCGACAGCAAAAGCGAACACTGCAACTGCCGGTTGCCTTGGTTCTTGGCCCACACGATCGCGGGAGCCAGCAGCGGGTAAGGGCCCTTTTGGTTCTGCAGCAAGTGCGCAAGCGCGCCATAGCGGAACCCCTCTTCGAGGTTCGTGGGGTTGGTGAAGGCTAGCGATGCGTAGGTGGCTTCTTCGAAATAACGCGCGGCGGGCGCAAACTCGCCAGCCTCGAGCGCCAGCTTGCCCAACTCCAATAGCGCCGTGCTCGTCAGCGGATGGTCGAACTGCCCACCCACGAGCAGCCCACGCTCGAGCGCGGTTTTGGCCTGCGCCGCGTTGCCGGCCGCCGCGTAGGCGCATCCCAGCTCGACGCTGGTCCAGGCTTCGCTCCAATGATTGGGCGGACCCGGCCGCCGCAACAGGGCCTCGACCAGCGAGCCGGTCAGCGGGTCGTGTTTGCAAACCGGGCCCAGCAGCTCCTTGCGGCGCCGAATGGCGAGGCTGGTCGCGCGCACAATCTCCGACACGTGTACCGGAAACAAAATGGGTTGTTGCACGACTCCGCCGCGCATGACGACGGCGGTCTGATCGACCTGCCCCTGGCCAATCAAGATTGCATCGGGGAAATTGCCGATGACCGCGCCGCGCTTGCTTTGCCCCCACGGCGCAGCGCGAACCGCACCCACCGCGGCGGTTACGCTGGGCGGAAACTGCACGCGCATCATCCAATCCGAGTACGCGATATACAGCTTGAGGGCGGAGTTATAGCTGTCGAGCGCCGCCGGCAATTGGCCGAGCTGGTAATAGCATTCGCCGGCCATCGTGAAGTAGCAGATGGAGTCGATCCAGCGGCTGTTCACCGAGCGGATTCCGCCGCGCGACTCGGCCAGAAAGGCTGCCAGCGCGTTGCGATAGTCGCCGTCGTAGTACAACGGAAACGTGGTGAAGTAGATCCGCGAAGGAATGCTGTCGCCGGGGGCGACCTGGGCGCGCGCCGCTTGTCCGCCGAGCACAGCCGCAAACAGAACTGTCGCTAGCGAGAGCGCCGCGACCAACACTCGGCGCAAGACGCGGTTCGCGGCGCTAGCGAGCATCAAAACACGCCTCACAGAGAAACCGCGGCCGCGGGGCACATCGAGAAACCACGCCTGATGCGTCACACCCGCGACGAGTTCCGGCAACGCCGCGGGTCCAAGATCAATCATACCCAGCCTGCCCAGCTTAATCGAGCGGCGCGCGAGGGCTGCTAGCAGCGCACCCGCTCCAATGGGCACCAAGCGAATTTTTGCCGGCTTACGCAATGAAGCGAAAGTCTGCCGGTTATGCACGCCGATAACCGTGGTGCGGATTGTAGCGGACGCACAGTTCTCGGGTGAATGCGCCCTTGGCGCTTGAACTGCCCCGAGCTGCGCCCGGAATTCGGGAGGTGATAGCCGATGCGGGCCACAAAAGACACGAGGCATTGCTGGCGGCGAACGCTGTCCGGCTTGGGTTTGCTGATGGCCACGACTCTGACCGGATGCCAGGTCGACATCGCCGGCCAAACGCTGCCCAGCCCGCACTATCAACAGGATGACATTCAATATTTTCCGCCTGGGCCTGAGTTCAAGTTGTCGCGTGAGGCGGCGGCGCAAAAGGCGTTCGACGAAGACCAGGCGGCCCAGCGGGGACCATAAGTGAGTTTGCGTAGCGTTCGATGTGCCGGTTGTGCGTCGGGCGCGACTGAAGTTTCGTCGAAGTTCTCACGGCCGCGTCGTCGCCCGCGCCTGTAGCGCGCAGGGCAAACGTGCGGCCGGTGGGGACATTGGGGGGACGGCGCCCCCGGCGGCTGACGTTGCGCGGCTGTTGCTCTCGATCTTGTAGAGCGCCTGCTAAACGTCAGCAGCTGGGGGAACTTTTTTACCTTCGTGAGGTGCCTTCGAAATGGATGCCCAGTTGACCGCCACGGTCCAGCAATGGGCCAATGACCTGCTGGTGTGGGTCGGTTTCGGAACGCTCGTCGGCTTGATGGCCAAGGCGATCATGCCCGGCCGCGATCCGGGAGGGGCCGTCGCCACCTTGTTGATGGGCATCGGTGGCACCGTCATCGGCTGCGGCTGCATGATGTATTTCACCAATGGCCAGCGCATCACGCCGGTCAGTCCGATGGGCTTCGTGGTCGCCACGGTGGGCGCGTTCGTGCTGCTGTTCTTCTACCGCTTGCTTGGTGGACGGTTCTTCTACGAAGGCGACCGCGGCGTCGGAGTGCGCGTCCGCAGTCCCTACTTTAGTCGTCGTCGCTACAATCAGGTGAACGTCGACTAGCGCCGCGCCCTGCTGCTACCGGCGCACGCGCCGCTCTTTTGGGCTCCTACAGCGCAGGGCCCCCCTCTGCGGAACGCCCGGACTACCGGGCCACGCGTAAACCGGATTTTGGCCCGTCGGGCCGCTTTCTCCAGCCGCGTTGCTCGCCCGAGAAACGCCGCTGAAGTACGCTAGCGCGAAACCCCCAGGGTGCGCCTGGGGTTGAATCCCCGGACCCACTTGCCGGCTCTCGTCTAAAACCCCCTAGGACCACCGATGTTGTCGTCGCGCCGCCTTATCTCGGCAGGTCTCTTGTTGCTGGCCACCTGCGGTTCCGCCTGGGCCGGCGGCATCGATGCCCGCGCGGCCGCCAGGCAAATCGACGAGCTGTTGGCCAAGGAAGCCTACGGCGGATCGGCTGATTCACAAGCGGCGCCGGTCGCCCGCGCCGACGACGAGACTTTTTTGAGGCGGCTCGCGCTCGACCTGGTCGGGCGGCCACCCACGCCCGAAGAGGTCACGGCGTTTGCACTCGACAACGCGGCCGACAAGCGCGACAAGGCGGTCGACCGTCTGCTCGCGCACAGCGAGTTCGGCGAGAACTGGGCCCGTTACTGGCGCGACGTGATCATGTATCGCCGCAGCGAAGATCGGGCGCTGCTGGTTAGTCCGACCTTGGTGACTTTTCTGGCAAAAGCCTTCAACGAAAACGCGCACTGGGATGCGATTGCGCGAAAGTTCATCACCGCGACCGGCGACGTGCGCGAGGCTGGCGAGACGGCCATCATCATGGCTCAAAACGGCAATGCCGAAGACACGACCGCCGAAGTCTCGCGCATCTTCCTGGGCATTCAAATTCAGTGCGCCCAGTGCCACAACCATCCGACCGACCGCTGGAAGCGCGAGCAGTTCCACGAGTTGGCGGCGTTTTTTCCGCGCATCGCCGTGCGGCCGGTGCGTGACGGCGAGATGCGTTCGTTCGCCGTCGTCTCGGTCGACCGCGGGGGCAGGGACAAGGACAAGGCCAAGCCGCGCCGCGGAGCGCTCGAACACCACATGCCCGACCTCAACCATCCGGATCAAGAAGGCAAGCTGATGAAGCCGGTCTTCTTCGTGACCGGGCAGCACCTGGAAAGCGGGCTGTCGGACAAGGCACGCCGCGAAAAGCTCGCGGATTGGTTCACCGGCCGCAATAACCGTTGGTTCGCCCGCGCGTACGTTAATCGCATGTGGTCGGAGCTCGTGGGGCACGGGTTTTATGAACCGGTCGACGACATCGGGCCCGATCGGGCCGCCAGCGCCCCGCACACGCTCGACTACCTGGCCGACCACTTCGCCGGCGCGCAATATGACGTCAAATGGCTGTTTCGCGCGATCACCGCCACCGAAGCCTACCAGCGCGACAGCCGCTCGCGGGCCTCGAGCGAAGCAACGCCCTTCGTGGCTTGCGCCACGCAACGTCTGCGCGCCGACCAGCTTTTTAACACGCTGATGGTGGCGCTCGGCGTCGAGGAAGGCGGTCCGCCGCGCCGCGATCGCAATCCGCGCGCCATGCTGGCCACGCCGCGCGGACGGATGAACGCCACGTTCGGCTACGATCCAAGCAACCGTCGCGATGAAGTGGCCGGCTCGATTCCGCAGGCCCTCATGCTGATGAACGCGCCGGAACTCAACCGCGCCATCAAGGCCAGCGAGCCGGGCTCCATGCTGTCGCAATTGCTCACGCAGTTGCCCAAGGACGAGGCCCTGATCGACGAGCTGTACTTGCGCTGTCTGGCACGCGAGCCCAGCGCTCGCGAGCGCGAAACGTGTCTGGCCCACGTGGCGGTAACGAGGCAACGAGCCGAGGCCTTCGAAGACATCGTGTGGTCGCTCGTAAACTCGACCGAATTCCTCAACCGAAAATAAGCGGCCCACTTGCCGCGGCTTGAAAGCGAGCGCTTGGCGATGAAATGGCATTTGCGTCATCAGGTGGATGTTTCCGTCGCCAGGGGCGGCGCCGTTTCGCGACGAGATTTTTTGCGCGGCATCAGCGCGGCGAGCATCGCCGCCGGCACGCTTGGCTGGCGCGATCTCGTGTCGCTCGAGGCCGGCGAGCTCCGCAAGGCCGGGCGGGCCTGCATTCTGCTATGGATGCAGGGCGGCCCCAGCCCATTCGAGACATTCAGTCCCAAACCGGGCCATGCCAATGGTGGCGAGACCAAGGCCATCAGCACCGCGGTGCCCGGCCTGGAGGTGAGCGAAAACTTCCCGCGCGTGGCCGCCGCCATGGATCGCGCCGCCATCATCCGTTCGATGACCAGCAAAGAGGGCAGCCATCCCCGCGCCACCTACCTGATGCACACGGGCTACCTGCCCACGGCCAGCGTGAAGTACCCGGCGTTTGGATCGATCGCCGCTCAGCAAATCGCGCACGAGGGGCTGGAACTGCCTGCCTTTGTGCGCGTCGGCGGTGGGGGGCGCGACGGCGGGGGCGGTGGCATTCTGGGCGTCGAATACGATCCGTTTCTGATGCCCGTCGCCGGCAAGCTGCCCACGAATACCGCGCTGCCGACCAGTCCAGCGCGTCATGATCGCCGGCTTGATTTGCTGGCGCGGCTCGAGGCCGACTATGCCGCCACGAGCGCCAAGCAAGAGGTCAGCGAACATCGCAAGCTGTACGAGAAAGCGTCGCGCATGATATTGAGCTCGCAGATGAAGGCGTTCGATCTCGAGCACGAACCGCAAAAAGTTCGCGAGGGCTACGGCGAGTCGCAATTTGGCCTGGGCTGCCTGCTGGCCCGGCGGTTGGTCGAAACCGGCGTGCCCTGCGTGGAGGTCGTGCTGAACGGCTGGGACACGCACTTCGACAACTTTCCGCGCGTCAAGGAACTTGCCGGCCAGGTCGATCAGCCGCTGGCTTACTTGTTGGCGGACCTCGCCGAGCGCGGATTGCTCGACAACACGCTGGTGGTGTGGATGGGCGAATTTGGCCGCACGCCAAAAATCAATCCGCGCGCCGGGCGCGATCACTATCCGCGCGCCTTCAACGTTTTGCTGGCGGGCGGTGGCGTGCGCGGCGGACAAGTCATTGGCAAGACCGACGAAGGCGGCGCCGAAGTCGAGGACCGCCCCGTCGCCGTTGCCGATCTGTTCCAGACGTTTTGCAAAAGCTTGCAGATCAATCCGGCGGCCGAGAACATCGCGCCCAACGGACGGCCCATCAAAATCGTCGATGGTGGCAAACCCGTCGCGGAATTGTTCGCCTAAAGCCAAGTGACAATGGTGCCTTGGCCAGCCGGCTTTCCCGCTTGAGCGTTTGTGGTTTGGACTTCGGCCGCTTGTCGAGTTAGCATTGTCGGCATGTCAGACGCCCCATCGTCCCCAACTCCGCGCCGCTTCGACTCGCTCGAACAAGAAGCCTTCCTGAACCTGTGGCGGACCTACGACCGCCTGCACGCGTTCGAAGAAGAGCTGTTCAGCCAGTACGACCTCACGCCGCAACAATACAACGCTCTGCGCCTGCTGCGCGGAGAGGGCGAACACAAGCTGGCAACCCTGGCTCTCGCGTCGCGCCTGGTGTCCCATGCGCCCGACATCACCCGCCTGCTCGACAAGCTCGAAGAGCGTGGGCTGATCGAACGCGAGCGCCCCGCCGACAACCGCCGCGTGGTGCTGATCGGCATCACCGAACGTGGTCGTGGGCTGCTGCAGGACCTGGACGTTCTGGTGCGCGCCTGCCACGAGCGGCAGTTGGGCCACATGGACAAGGCGCAATTGCAATCGTTGGTTGCCCTGCTGCAGGCTGCCCGAGCCCCGCACGAGCCGCCGGACAGTCCCTGGATGTCGTCGCTATAATGTGGCGCTTTGCCTCCAGCTCCTTTGGCCCGGCGCCCTGCGATGCCCGCTGACAAAACTTCGCTACCGCAGGTTCGTCGCTTTGAGGGACCCGAGGGATCGCGAATCTATCGCATCACGTGCGATGCGTTTCCGGGGCTGACCGTCCACGTGCACCTGTTGGTCGGCTTGGGGCCACCCACCATCATCGACGCGGGCAGCGGCTTCGGAGAAGCCAATCGCCAACTGATGCACGGCTTGGAGATCGTGCGCAGCGAGTTTTTCGAGCCGATCGGGCTGGCCGACGTCCAGCGGATCATCATCACGCATGGCCATATCGACCATTTTGGCGGACTCTCGTTTCTGCATGAGCGCGCCCCGCAGGCCGAGATCGCCATCCATGAGCTGGACGTGATGATTCTGACTTCGTTCGAAGAGCGCGTGGCCGTGGCGAAGCGCGCCATCCGCCGCTTTCTGCAAGAAGCCGGCGTGGGGGCCGAGCTCTTGGCCGACTTCATGGACGTCTACGGCTTCTCAAAGAAAAACGTGCATAGCCTGCCGGTCGGGCGAACGCTCGTCGACAACCAGCAGCTTGACGGATTGCGCTTCATCCACACGCCCGGGCACTGCCCAGGCCAGGTGTGCATCATCGCGGGAGACGTGATATTCACGGCCGACCATATCCTGCCGGAGATTTCTCCGCACCAGGCGCCCGAGAGCATCATGCCTTATACGGGGCTGGGGCATTATCTGGAGTCGCTCGACAAGGTGGAGCGGCTTGGAGAATTTCGCCTGGCCCTCGGCGGACATCAAGGACCGATGACGGATTTGCCCAAGCGGATCAGCGATATCCGACAAGGACATCACCGCAAGCTCGACAAGATCCTGACCATCGTGCGCAACAACGGACCGCTTACGATTAACGAGATTTCGCAGCAGCTATACACGCACGTAAAGGGTTTTCACGTGCTGTTGGCACTTGAGGAAGTCGCGGCCCACGTGGAGTATCTTTCGCAACACGCGAAGTTGCGCATTGCGAACCTGGATGAGTACCGGCTGGAAGAAAACACGCCGGTGCGGTATTGTGTGGCGTAAACGCTTTAGTTCTCACTCGCTTCGTCGGGCGTGTGCGCCTCGCGCATGATCGCCTCCATGCGGGCCACGATATCCGCGTGCGCGGCGGCCACGTCGTGCTGCTCGCTCAAGTCGTTGGCGAGGTCATAAAGTTCGATCGCGGCACCGGCCTGCGGCCGCACGCCCTTCAAGTTGCCCAGCCGCACGGCCTGCGCAAATCCGCGCTCGGGGAATTCCCAGTACAAGTAGTCGTGGTTCTGCTGGGCGTGCCCCGCGGCTTGCTCGCGGATGATCGACGGCAGCATCGAAATGCCGTCGATGGCCGCCGGCGGCCTGGCCCCGACCAACTCGGCCAACGTGGGCAGCACATCCCAAAAAGCCCACACCTGCTCGCTGGTGGCGCCAGCGGACACGTGCCCCGGCCAGCGCACGATCATCGGCACGCGGATCCCGCCGTCATACAGGGCGCGTTTGAAGCCGCGCAGCGGCCCGGCGCTGTGAAAGAAAGCCGGATCAGCGCCGCCTTCACGGTGCGGGCCGTTGTCGCTCGAAAAGAACACGAGCGTGTTTTCTTCCAAGCCAAGCTGTTTGAGTTTGTCCAGAACGGCGCCTACCTGGCGATCGAGATAGGTAATCATGGCCGCGTGATTTCTCTGGGCCTGCGGCCAATCTTCCTTCGTGTAGGGCGCGTCGGAGGGTACCTCCATCCCATTCTTGCCGGCCTCGTTGTTGGCATGCGGCAGCGTGAACGGCAAATACAGAAAGAATCTCTCGCGCTGGTGCCGTTCCAAAAACGAGAGGGCTTCGCGCGTAAACAGATCGGCCGAATACACCGAGCGCTTCGTGGCCACGTTCTCCGCGACGACATTGTCGAACGTCACACGCTGTTCGTTCTTCCACAGGTAGTCCGGATAATAGTTGTGCGCGTGGTGCTGATTCAGATAGCCAAACCACTCGTCGAAGCCTTGCCGGTTGGGAATGCCGCTCGTGTCCGGCTCGCCCAAGCCCCACTTGCCGATGATGCCTGTCGTGTACCCGGCGCCCTTGAGCACCTCGGCGACCGTCACATCCTCGGGCCGAAGCGGAATGCGCGCATTCGAGCGCACGCGCGCGTGCCCGGTGTGGCGGCCCGTCATCAGCGCGCAGCGCGAGGGCGCGCACACGGTGCTGCCCGAATAGCAATTGGTGAAGCGCAGCCCCGCAGCCGCCAGGGCGTCGATGCGCGGCGTCTTGATCGTCTGCTGGCCATAGCAACCCAAGTCGCCATAGCCCAAGTCATCGGCCAGGATAAAAACGATGTTGGGGCCAGGCGCCGCTTCGGCTGCGGGCACTAGGATGCCAAGCGCAGCTTGCGCAATCGTAATGTAAACGCAGGCACGAAACACGACACGGTGGTTATTAAACGTGCGGTTCATACTTTTCAAGGGTGGCAAGTCAAAGCGGGACCCGTACTTTCGCCGGCCGAGTATCACCTGAATGGAATAGAAGTGTCAAATCCCGGCTGTTTGGCCGCTTTTTTGCACCGTGTTGGCTGCGTGTGCGGTCACTAAGGCAATTCCTGGAAGTAGCAGCTTGCGAGAACACTTTCGCATCTTCGCGCGACGCACGGCCGAATGGATGGGGACATCGTGGGCCTTTTTCGTCGCCCTGGCCGTAGTCATTCTGTGGGCCGTCACCGGGCCCTTCTTTCATTACTCCGATACCTGGCAGCTCGTCATCAACACCAGCACGACGGTCGTCACGTTTCTGATGGTGTTCGTGATCCAGAGCACCCAGAACCGCGACGCGATGGCCATTCATCTGAAAATCGACGAGCTATTGCGCGCGATCACGGAAGCGCGCACGAACATGGTCGATTTGGAGGAGCTGTCCGACGATGAGCTGTGTCGGCTGAAGGCAGAGTTCCAGTCCATGTCGACGCGTTCGCCAGGACCGCCTCAAATGGTCCATGCGCCGGTCGAAGGTGGGAATTCGAACCAGGCTCAGTGAGCGATCTTGGCCGCGATCAAGGTCCCATGAGCGGCGTCTGGGCGGGCGGATCGCTGGCCGGAAAGGATTCGAGCGAGGCTTCATCGACCGCATCCTCGCAGAGCAGCCTGGCGGGCGCGGTTTGCAGAATGGTCAACAGCGCGATCGAGTCTTCGCGCGCTTCGAGCGCATGAGGCTCGCCGGCCGCGAGATACACCACGTGGCCCGCCGGCACGCTTTGCGTCTTGCCGCCGGCAAAAAGCGTAAGCTGCCCGCTCACGCAGAACAGCAGCAGTTCACCTTGCCCGACGTGCGTGGGAATGCGCTGGCCACTGCGCAAGGTAATCCGCACGAGCTTGAGCTCGGGGGTTTCAACCAGCAGGCTCGATTTCTTGCCCTCCGCGAAGGGATCCTTGGGGATGGCGGACAGCACCTGGTTCGAAAAGGTTCCAGTGGCGCACATGACTTGGCACTCCATTGTTGGAAATTCTCAATTCTCGCACTTCTCAGATTCCGTCAACAACCAACATCGTAGCACTTCCGCCACGCTCCAGGCCTGGGCGATGCAGCCGCGGGGATTAAATGGATTTTCGGCGTCAAAAACTTCGCTGATTGAACCCACGCAGGCTTCGTTCAGGTGGTCGCAAAAGCCCAAGAGCAGTTGCCGCGCCTTGTCGCGCTCCTCGGGATACACGCGCAGATAGGCGTCAATGAAGGGACCGATTAGCCACGCCCACACCGTGCCCTGATGATAAGCGGCATCGCGTGAGCGCAGGTCGCCGTCGTAGCGCGGCTTGTATTCGGGCTCCGCCGGACCAAGCGACCGCAAGCCCATGGGCGTGAGCAGTTGTTCTTGCACGTGTCCGAGCACCGCCGGCCAGCGCGGCGTGGCCAACACCGGGTGAGTTAACGAGATCGCAAACAATTGATTCGGCCGCATCCGCGCGCTGTCGGGGCCTTCGCCGTCGATGACGTCATACAACCAGTCTCGCTCCGCGCACCAAAACCGCGCGTTGAATGACTCATAGGCCCGCGCCGAATGCTCATCGAGCTCGCGAGCCTGTTCGTGTTTCGCTTCGCTGTCGAGCCACCCCGACAGCAAGCGCAGCGCGTTGTACCACAGGGCGTTTATTTCTACCGCCTTGCCGCGTCGGGGCGTGACGACCCAGTCGCCCACCTTGGCGTCCATCCACGTCAACTGATAACCATCGGCCCCTTGCCGCAGCAGCCCGTCGGCCGGGTCGACGCCGATGCCGAACCGAGTTCCCTTCAAGTGCTCGCTAATGATGTTTTGCATGGTCGGCAACAGCAAACGCAGCGTGGCGCGGTCGCCGCTTGCCAGCAAATAGCGGTCGAGCGCGTGAAAGAACCACAGCGTCGCGTCCGCCGTGTGATACAGGCCCGATTGCTCTCCCTCGGGAAACAGGTTTGGAATGAGCCCGTCTCGCACGTGATGGGCAAAGGTGCGCAGGATATAGCCGGCCTCCGTTGATCGACCCGTGACAAGCGTCAGCCCTTCCAGGCTGATCATCGTGTCGCGTCCCCAATCGGTGAACCAGTGGTAGCCGGCGATGACCGAGCGAACTTCGTCACCGGCGGCGTGCGCGCGAGCGGCGTCAGCCACGCGCGTGGTGGGGGTGATGATGAACTGGTCGGCCGCCAACACCAACTCGGCCGCGGTGCCCTCGCGCGCTCGCGGGTCGGCCATTTCGATAAGCCGCCGCCGCCGTTCGAGCTCCGCGGCCAGCGATTCACTCGGCGAGACCGCCGTCAGCGAATCCCACGGCTCGGTCGACGCGACCAGCGCCACTTGCTGGCCGGTCGCCAGCTCAGCCCGAAAATATCCCGGCGACCACAGCACGTCATGATGGGCGTAACCGCGGTCGCGCTCGTGCGGGTACTCCACGTCATAAAACCTTCCGCCATCGAGCACCAGCGCCCCGGGACTCTCACGCAACTGCATGCGCAAGCAGGGCACCTCGGGCGCGACAATTTCAAACCGGTCCCCCTGGGCCGAAACACCGTAGGGCTTGGACAAATCCTGCGACACGGCCGATTCGTGCGGCCTGAAATGGAAGCCCGGCCGCAGCCATACCGTCAGCGTGCCTTCGCCTTCGACCAGCCGGTATATGAGATGCGTTGTGTTGGCCCGGTATTGCAGGACTACGCGTTTCTCAAGCAGAAACGAATCGACGCGATAGCGCCACACCGGCAATCCGTACTCGAGCGTGAACCCGGCGAAGCGATCCCTGTCGGCCTCCGACGCCCCGGGCAGCGGATCACCAGCCAATAGCACGAGCTGCCCACTGGGCAGCCGGATGCGCTCGACCAGGTGGTTGAACATCATCATTCGCCCTAGCGGCGCGGGCAGGGCAGAAATGAGGAGCCCGTGATAGCGCCGCGTGCATACGCCGGCGATCGTGCCGGATGCATAGCCGCCCAAACCATTGGTGACCAGCCATTCGCGCTCGACCAGTTGAGCCAGATCCGTGGGCTGGCCACCGGGCCACGGCAGGCGATACACGCTCGGCGGTTTCATGTCTTCCTTCATGGCGCAGCGGGATGCAGTAGCACGGCCGCTTCTCCCGGTATTCTCCAGCCGTCGACCGTGTCCAACTCATACGAACCCGAACCCCCATAGCGTGGGTCGTCGCTGGACCACAGGATTTTCCAGCGCAAGCCACGCGGCGGCGCCGCCAGCGGGTGCGACACCGAAGGCAACAACAGGTCGGGGCCAAAATTGACGACCAGCAAGCGCGTGGCCGGCGAATGAAGAGCGTACCGCAATATGAATGCGTCGGGCGAGATCGTACCGGTTTCCACGCGCTCGGTGCCGCTATCGCGGATGGCTTGATCGCTGCGCCTGAGGGCCAACAAATCGCGGTGCAAGGCATAAGCGGCCGCGTGGTGCTCGCGCTGGCCGAAATCAAGCTTCGAGCGTTCGAACGTCTCGCGCTCACACGCGTCGGGCAATTGCGCCTGCATCTGCGGCGTGGCCAGCGAGCGAAACTGGGTCAAGAACTTTGCCCGCCCCGAGCTGGTGTTCTTCGCCTGGTCCCCCTCGCAATCATTGAAGTACAAGAAGGGAGAGCTGGCGGCAAACTCCTGCCCCTGAAACAGAAGCGGCATTTGCGGTCCCAGTAACAACAGCGCGGTCATCGCGCGCATGCGTCCGGGGCTGGTGAGCGAGTGCAGGCGTTCGCCGCGCGCCGAGTTGGCGATCTGGTCGTGGTTCTGCAAGTAATTGATAAACCGTCCCGGCGCAATCTGGAAGGCCGGCGTGCCGCGCGGCTTGTCCTGCCATGCATAGCGTTG
>DATJEN010000287.1:0-13162 GCA_035496575.1 Pirellulales bacterium | reverse complement strand
AGGAGCGGCACAGCAGCTGTTCTGGCAGCAGCTCGAACGGCCACAGCGGTGATGACGATGGCAGCCGCGATGGCAATGCTTCCGGGCGCAGCAGCTGGGGGCACAACCACAGCTGGGCTCAGCAGCGCAGCAGGTCGGCTCAGCGGCACACGACGGGGCAGCGGCACAGCACGAAGGTTCGGCCGCACAACACGAAGGCTCGCAACAACCACCATTGCCGCCAAACAGGCGCGCTTGCGCACTGTTGGCGGTGGCAGCCACAAACAGGCCGGCGACGAGCAAAGCCGGCAAAATTCGGGATTTCATGGACGGTAACTCCTAAACAGAATCGTGAAAATTTTCCAACTCTCGCCATTGCGGCTGGCCACTTGCCTCTGGCGCATCGGTGTGCGGGTAATCAGGCAGGCCGAGCCGTAACGTATGAAGCTCTTCCGGCGGGAGAGCCTCGCTAGTGGTTATCGTCGACCTAACCGAGCCTTCTTAGGCTGCTGCCGTATTTCTCCTAATCTTCGGGACCCGAACGGATCAACGCATGGAATCTGCCGACTTTGCCGCAACATATGCAGCAAGCGCGCGTGGCGTGGCCGCTCAGATCGCTACGCTCGGCATGCGCGATCCGGCGAGAAACGATGGCCCGCATCGTCACAGGCGGTAAGAGCGTCAAGCGGCACTAGGACGCGCTCGAGCGGATGCGGCGCGAGACGCGATCGGCAGCAGCCGATCGGTGCAAGAGCGTCGAGAGCCGGTATCTCCGGCTAGCGCGATCGTGCCAGGCGTGCCGGATTTACGGCGGTTCTGTCGCCCCCAGTCACGTAGCTCGATTCTGACGGCCGGAGGCAAACTTAGGTGAGCGAGATGTTCGGACAGCCTGAGCGTGGAGCCGATTCGATGGCCCAAGTCCTATGCGATTCTTGCGCGTCGTCCCCAGGCCCAAAAAACGAATCCAAACCACGCCGATGCTACAAGTGTGATGCTTGACGGCTCTGGCACAGAGACAACGATGTTGTCGATGCCCCATTCTTCCGGGTCAACAACCGGAAATGCCCCGGCGAAGTTCAGGACCATTGGCCCCGACGTGTGATTGAAGTTAAAAGCAAGATGATAGACCGAATCGCCTTCAAAGTATCCTAGCGAATCGTTTTCAGCAGCCCCGCTTCGGGCAGGAAATGAATCGGCTGGATAGCTGCCGGGATACGCTTGGGGGTAGTTGCGAAAGCTGTGCATCGATTTCGTACCATCGAAAACAGAAAAGGTTGTACTGAGCAGCGGCGCGCCACCGTCCGCAGAAAATGACCAAACATCGGGGCCGACCGAATGGATCGGATCGGACAGCGGGTCAACCGATTGGCTTCCGTCCCAAGTGTTGATAATGAACAAGTCGAATGAGAGACTGACTGCCTGACCGTCGGGAACGCCGTTTAGCGTGAGGCTAGTTGTTCCGCCTCCAAGCATTCCAAGAAACTGACGGCCGTCAACGGGGGTCACTGACAGACTTGTATTCGACCATTCGGGGCCAGCGGCGATTTCAAAGTCGTTTTGATAGAATGGGGTGGCCTGCGCCGCGATGGGCGTGGATAGAACCGCCGTCAGCAGCAAAGCGCGAAGCATGTAGCGGCCCTCCGTTTTGTTGTCTGAGTTTCCTTGCAAGCGCCCGACGAGTCAAGGATTATGGGCAAACGGTTTTTCATTGAGGCTGCCGAAATGCTCCTAAACCGCGTGGCAATCGCCCTAGTTTGGGTCGGTCTCAATGCCAGCCAGGTTGTCGCGGAACACCCTTGGCCGACGGCCGGCAAGGCCCCGTCGAAGGCACCACCGATGGACTACCCGCACAAGCCGACAGGATGGCGAGTCCAAAACAATCAAGATCAAACCGAGCGCGAATGGCGGGACGCCACCGGCATGTTTGCGATAGTCTCGCGCGAATACGAAATCCCGCTAGACCACAAGTTCCTGCAAAGCGCACAGTTTCAGAAGTTGCCGGTGGAAATCCAGAATCGGTTGTTTGAACCGTTGCTCCTATACCGCGCGTACTTCATTGGGAATGGTAAGTATTTCGAAATTCCAACGCCGCTGGCCTACACGTTCGACGGAGCCGCTGGGCATGTGGAAATGTGGTACAAGGGCGACAAACTGGACATGCTTGATGGCGTGGCAGCCACAGGCGACAAGTATCACAAGAAGAGCGGCGATCTTTCCGGGCTGTTACCACCCAAGCCGAAAGAAAAGAGGAACCGTGCCGACTAAGCATCAGTTTACCGGCATGACCGGGCTTTACGTGGTCGCAGCGGAACTATCGAAGCGAGGTTTCATCGTTTCGCCCACGTCGCGGAGCGTTCAAACTGCCGACCTGCTGATTGCCGATCCGCCCTGCCAGAATGTGTACGCTGTTCAAGTCAAGACAAACGCCAGCACGTTCGGCTTCTGGCTTGTCAGTGCCAAGACGGCAAATCTGAAATCCCGCAATCTGGTTTATGCTCTGGTCAATTTGCGCAAGAGCGGAACGGCAGAAATCTACCTAGTCCCAAGTGCGATTGTGGCGAAACGTGTTCGGTTTTCTCCCAAGTCGCTCACAAGGAAAGTTGACGGCTACTCTGTCTACTTGAAAGACATTGCCAAGTACAAAGACAGGTGGGTGATTTTCAAGAGGGCAAGCCTAGAGCAAGATTCAATCAACGCGACAGTTGACGCTCTGCACGGCGTTGAATCGTAGCCGTGTATTTGTGGTCGGCTCACATGCCGAGCTAACTGATATTTGGCCGGTGTTGTGCCAATCGGAGCACAGTTGCGTGTCGGGCGGCGGTGCCGGTCGCGCAAGTTCTAGGATCCCCCCCGCCGCTCTTTCTCAGCCGCCATGGCAAGCGCGACTAGGTAGGGCACCGGCTCACCGCCGAGCGCATTGAGCACCGTGCCGCCAGCAGTGAATACGTGGGTCACGTCCGATTCGCGGCCATATTTTTCGAGCGCGGCGCCCCCTTCCCCACCACCGATGTACACCTCGATGCCGGCATCCTTCAACCGTTTGAGTTGGGCCATGAAGCGCTTGGTGCCCGACTCAAACCGTGCGTCTTCGAACATTCCGAAGACGCCGTTATGGAAGACCGCCGCCCGGCGGCCGCGATGTTGTTCGATAAACTCGCCGATCTTGCGTTCGAAGAGCTCGCTGGTTTTGGGCCCGATGTCGAATTGCTGATCGTTGGGTCCGATCGACTCGCTGGTTCGGCCATCCCCGAGCACGAAGTCGACGGGCAGCACGAACTCAATTCCCTTTTCGCGCCCATGCTCGATCATGCCCTTGGCCTGCTGGATGCGCTGGGGCGGAATGTAAAACGGCTTGTCGCTAGACGTGGGATCCTCGGCGACCCCCATGGAAAACGAACGGCCATCGAGCTCGGCCGCACCCTTCAAAAGCGACATGGCTAGCGAGCCCGCCGCGAAAACCGTCTTCACGGCGCCGCGGCGAACCATGGCTTCCAGATCGTCGAGCTTGTCGATTTTGAGTCCGCTGAAGATGATCAGTTCCGCATTCAAGCAGCGCTGCATCGGCCCGTCGAATTCGTGGGCCACATAACGGCCCAGCGCGACTTGGCGCATCGCGGCCGGCACAATGATGGTTGACGCATCGAGGCTGCCGGCCGAAATCGCTTCGTTCACGTACACCGTTGCAATCTTTTCGGCAAACTCATTGGCGAATCGCGATAGCGGCTCCGCCAGTCCAGCCAGGTCTTGGGGCTTAGCTTTCCAAAGCGCGCGTTCGATCGGATAGCGGCGCGTGTTTTCGAGCACCAGCACGCTGCCCGGCGCGGCCGAGCGAATAATTTGCGCGGCTGAATCCCGGATGGTGTTGCTGTCCGCGTCCAGCCAATCGCTTACAAGCGGTACTTCGCAGCCGAGGATTTCTGCGATTCGGCTGGCAACCTTGGCCAGTGTTTCGTCTCCCTTGCGCCCAATGTGGCCGAAGACCACCTGTTTCCAACCGTGCTGACGGCCGAACTCGAGCGTCTCGCGCATGGAGCGCAGGCGGATGTCGTTTTGTCCAACTTGTGCGCCTGGCTTGGCATCCAGGTCGCCGCGCACGAGCACGGTCGAGCCGGACGGCAGCCCGCACAGTGAATCCAGCCGGGGAATCGCATCGAGATACTCGCTGAGCGAGCGCTGCGGGCGACGACCATCGACGTCGAGCAGCGTCTGGCACCAGGCCAGCATGAATTCAGGCGTGACAGGCATGGCTGCGATTTGCCCGCGAAAGAGCGGGCAACTTGCAAGAGGAGGGTTGCGGAAAACATCCGGCCCTCAATTTAGCGAAGCGCGCCCCATGCTGCCAATGAGGGAGCGTTTGCCGTGATTGCTTGGAATGCGGCAGGCTACTGTGCGCGAGATTATTCGCGCTGTGTGCCGCGGCCGGCGACTTCGGCAGGTTCTGTGTCGCTTGAGCCGTCGACGAGCGCTTCGCTCAGTCGCTCCTCGTACGCGGCCCGCTCGCGCTCATAAGCTTCCAGCTCTTTGGTGGCAAGATTCTCGCCGGCCAGCAACTGTTCGATCTTGATAGACAAGTTGTCCGCGAGCTTGGGATCGTAGCCAACGCGATACTCCTGAACGGTCCCGTCGGCTCCCAAGAGAATGCAAGTCGGCAATGCGCGGACCTGAAGGACCTGGTCCGTTGCCTGGCTCAGGTCGCGGACGATGGGAATCGTGAGCTTATGCTGCTCGAAGGTGTTCCGCACGCGCTCGTCGCTGACCGCGACTTCATCTTTGCAAACGGCCAAAATCGCCACGCGGTCGTCGTTCTTGTATTTGGCATACACGGTTTCGAGCAGCGGCAAGCCTTCGAAGCACCATCCACACCACGTGGCCCACAAGTCGAGCACGACCACCTTGCCGACGAGCGATTCGCGCGTCACCTGTCCTCCTTGCATGTCCGCAAAGGCAAATTCGCCGGGCGTCTGCGACAAAAGAGTTGTGGGCGCTTCGGGAGCAGGCATTACAAGATGTTTGACCAGCTTCGCCGTGCTAGGCACTTCCATTTGAAATGCAAGGCGGCTGATCGGGGCATTGCATTGCGCGCCCTTCAAGTCGACCCACACGCTCGCCAAGGGAAACTGCTCGCGAATGGCGGTCATTGGGAACTCGTATTTGCGCAGCAGGTGCGACTCCGTCGAAATCCAGAATACGGCCGTCCCGGCAGGCCCCTTGGCCGCAATGCGCTGACAAGCTTCGCCTTGAAAGTTGGCAGTCGACAGTTGTTCGAGCGTGCAGCCGGTCGTCATATCCTCAATGGCATTCGCATCCAGCAGCAGCGCAAGCTGTGGCAGCGCGGCATCGAGCTGCCCGCGCATGGCTTGTGCGAGCAGCTCATCGCTCATGAAATCGCCCAAGGAAAGCTGCGGCGCCGACGGGCGCACCAGAATTTGGTCGTCGAGCGAAGGAGCAATCGCGCGAAATTGCTTGCCGTCTGAAACGACGATCGCACCCAAAGCGTGAATCCGCGCCTTGTTGGGGCGCTCGACCGCCACCGCAAAAGGTTGCGGAGCATCTTCAGCTCCGCCCGGGGCCACCACGTGCAGCTCACCCGCATCTTGATAGGTCTTGGCCTCGCGATAAGTTTCCGCCAGCCGAGAGAGAATCTCGCGCGGGCTGGCGGGCTTATGGGCCTCTTCTCGCGAGCTCGTTTGTTGTCCGCAGCCGGCGACGATCGAAAAAAAGGAGAGCGAGGCAAGGAGCGTCGCGAAACAAGCTAGCCGGCGATCAATAAGCATGGCATTCGATCCTTCGAATGAGTTTGCTGTTAGTCTGTTGCGAGCTGTGCGCCCCAAAGGGCACGATGATTGGCACGGGATTATTGGAAAGTTTGGCAAGCGGGTAAAGCTCGACTTCTTGACCCTCCGCGCGGCGGGCTCCTATTATGCCGACAGGCAGCCTCGATAACGGATTTGTGGCAGCCCCAACGTGCATAGCTCTCCCAGATTTCGACCATGGCTTGCTTGCGATACGGCAACGATTCGTCGCTCGACCTGGAAATCGCTGAGCGCGCGCTGGTCGCGTGGTGCGAGGTTCCGCGCGGCGAGCCACTGGCCTCGATTGGCGACGCCGTGCGGCAGGCGCTGGCCGAGCCACTTGATTTTCCGCCGCTCGCCCGTGCAGTCGTTCCGGGCGATAAGGTGGCGATTGCGCTCGATCCAAGCTTGCCTCGTCCCGCCGAGCTGGTGTCGGAAACGGTGCGCATGCTGCTCGCGTCCGGCGTGCTGGCGAACGACATCACGCTGGTCGTCTCACCTGCGGGCAACGATGTCGACGCGCGCGATGAATTGAGCTTGCTTGTAGAAGAGGTTCGCGCCGCCATTATCACCGAAATGCACCATCCCAAGCAGCGCGGCAGCTTGAGTTATCTGGGCGCAACAAGCGATGGAAAGCCCGTCTACTTGAATCGAGCCATCTATGACGCGGACTTCGTGATCTCGATCGGGCTTTTGCGGCCGGAAGCGGCGCTCGGCTATCACGGCGTGAATTCGACTGTGTTTCCGACGTTTGCAGACGCAGCCGAAATCGCACGTCATCACACTTCGCAAGCCGAAACACCGCGCGCCCGCGGCAAACTGCGCAAGCGCGCGGACGAAGTTGGCTGGATGCTGGGCGCCCGCTTTACGCTTCAAGTCGTGCCTGGCAAAAACGAGCAAATCCTGCACGTGTTAGCAGGCGAATCGGCCGCGGTGCATGAAGCCGGCAGCCGCTTGTACGAGGACGCATGGGGTTGCCACCCACCGAGGCGGGCCGATCTGGTCGTGGCCACGATCGAAGGCGACGCGTGCGAGCAGATTTGGGAGAACGTGGCGCGAGCCTTGGCGACCGCGTCTGCCGCCGTGAACGAGGACGGGTCAGTGGCCATCTGCAGCGACTTGGACGAACGTCTCGGCCCTGCACTCGAGCGCATCGTGGGTTGCGAGGACCTGGACGAAGCTCTGCGCGACATCGACCGTTCGCCCAGCGCGGATTGGGCTGCCGGAGTCGAACTGGTGCATGCGCTCACGCGCGGAAAAGTTTATCTGATTAGCCGGCTGGAAGACGAACGCGTCGAGGAGCTTGGCATTTCGCCACTCGGTCCGGGTCAGTTGACGCGTCTCGCGGCGCGATACGATTCCTGCCTGGTGTTGGAGAACGCCCACCGCGCCGTGGTCACCATGGCCTCCACCCCAAGCGAAACCGAGACCAGCGGCCGGAGAACGCGGTCATGACGGCGGCGAGCGTGCCGTGGCAACGCGAGTACGAAGCACTTGTGCAGACCACCGGCCTGGTCGATCTAGGCCATCGCACGCAAATCGAGCTCCGTGGAGACGATCGCGCCACGTTCCTACACAATTTGTGTACGAACGAAATCCGCAAGCTGCCGGCCGGCGCGGGCTGCGAAGCCTTTATCACGAGCGTGCAGGGCAAGACTCTCGCTCACGGTTTTATCTTTGTGGATGCACAGTCCATCGTGTTCGATACGTCGCCCGGCCAGGGCGAGCGATTGCTCGCCCACTTCGATCATTATCTAGTGAGCGAGCAAGTGACGCTGGCCGATCAGTCGAGTCAGTGCAGTGAGCTCTTGCTGTCCGGGCCGACCGCCGATGAGGTGTTGCAGAAAGCTGGCGCGGCGCGGTTGGCTGCTTCACGTCTCGCCCATCAGCATGTCGAAATCGGTGGGCGAGCCGTGTGGGCGCGGCGGGTGGACCTGGTCGGACCTCAGGGAATCCTGTTGAGCGCGGCCTCTCCGGATGAAGAAGCCGTGAGAGCCACGATCGAATCGGCTGGAGCCGTGCCGTGCGGCGGCGCGGCATTCGAAGCGGCGCGCGTCGAGTGGGGCTTTCCCGTGTTTGGCCAGGATATTACCGAGAGTAATCTGCCACAGGAGGTCGCACGCGACTCTCAGGCAATCAGCTATGTCAAAGGATGTTATCTGGGGCAGGAAACCGTGGCTCGAATCGACGCGCTGGGACATGTCAATCAAACGCTGGTCGCGCTTCGCTTTGCTGCCGAGGCCATGCCAACAGCCGGCCTGGAGCTCACCGCCGAGGCGCGCAAGGTCGGGCACGTAACTTCCGCCGCGTACTCGCCGCGGCTGGGCCGCTGGTGTGGACTTGGCTATGTGCGACGCGGCAGCAATCTGCCAGGCAGCACGCTTGGTTCGGCTGCCGGCCCGGTCGAAGTGGTGAAACCGCCTGCCAGCTAGGCAATCGCCAACCGAGTTCATGCCACGTGCGGCGACGTAGCGATGCGAATCCGCCCGGCGAATTCGTCGATCCAACAATCAACGCGGGAAACGAGGTCGGCTGCAGAAGGGACTTGTCCCGCGATCACGAAGTTGCGCTTGGCCAGCGCGTCGTGCAATGTCTCGAGATCGTGCCGCACCTGGCCGAGAAGCACGTCCGTCTCAAGGTCGTCCAAAACGTGCCGGACGAGGGCTACTTCGTTGCCTGCCCGTTCGCGACGGAGTGAGACCAGCCGGCCTTTTTCCGCCTTGAACAACAGCTCTCCCTGGAAGGCCCGCCGCAGTTTCCCCTCAGAGGTGAACTGGTAAACGGAATCTGCGCCGAAGTAGAAGCTCGCGCTGTGCTCTGGCCGAAAGCCGACCACGATATCATCGTCATAGCCACTGATGCGAAAGCTGATTCGCTCTACCAGGGCCGTGGCTTCCGCCAATAAATCCTCGCGGTCCTTGGATTGATGAGGCATGGTGAGGCGCGGGAAGGCGGGGTGTGCGGCCGGGCCGAACCTCGTTCAGCGAAGGCCAGCCGATCGGCGGCGGTAAGCAAGCACGAACACGATCGAAAACCCCACGCCCGCCAGCGCCAGGCTGCCAGGCTCGGGCACCAAGATCTGTGTGATCTGAGTGGCCCAGGCGTTCGATCCGAGAGCGTACTCTTGGAAGGTCCAAAACGAGTTGGGGTTGAAGGGATCGGCCAAAGTCGTGGTGTAATCCCCCCAGCGCCCGCTCAGGTAATGGTAATTGTTGACGCTGCTGGCTTTCAATAACAAAGGCTGCCCAAACGTCGTCGTGCCTCCCACGGTCTTACCCACCACGGCGACGTCCGTCAGGTTCCCGTCGGGCCCAAAACCACTGCGGGTGAAGCCGATCACGATGTCGCCATTCGCATTGGCGCCGATGGACGGCTGGAAGTAATCGAAAGCCGGATTGCTGATGATCCCTTCCTCGATGACGTGATTGTCCGCAGCATCGATCTTTAACCAATGAATACCGACATTATTCCCGACCACGGTTTGATGCACGGCATAGAGCGCACCACCGACCTGGTACACCGAAGAAGCGATCCGGTTGTCGATCGTCTGGATCGATCGTGTGCCGTCGGGCTGCGCCGCCATGGGCGGCTGATCGTACGGAAGCGTGCTAAACGTGCTTCCCGCCGAGAGCTGGACGTTCGCAGCCGCCGTGCCGGTTAAGCTCGAACGAAAGAGCACGTTGTCCGAGTTCGCCGCCGAAGTCCCTATGAGCGGAGCGGCGTTTCCCGTTGGCCCAAAGTTGACGGCTGGCTGAATGGTCATGCCGTTGTCGCCTGCGTCGATCTGGAAGAATTGCGACATATTTGCGAGCGTAGGACTCGCTGCCAGCAGGTCTGTTTTTGGAATGGAAAAGATCGACTGGCTATCGAATCCGCCGTTAACGGTATTGTCGGTAAAGTTATTGACGGCGACGTACACGCCGTTCGCGTCGACACCCAGCCGCGTGTAGTCGGCGAATTTCCCCGTGCCGCCATCGTTCCCCAAAAAGCTCACCGCCCTCCACGTGCCAAGCGGATTCGAGGTATCGCTGCGGGCTATGAGCACACGGTTGTCGGTCGTTGCCCCGGTGAGTGCCGCGGCAATCCAGCGATCGCTGGCCGGGTCGTAAAGGATGCGCTGGTTGAAGGCGCCCAGCTTGGTGGTGCCGGGGCCCGTGCCCGGATCGACGCCGGCGGCAATCCAAAAGGCTTTGCCGGAGATTACCTGCTGTTGCGCGCCGGTGGCCTTGTCGTAGACGGCGTAGGCGCCATTGATCAGTTGCACGATATTGTTCGATCCCACCGCGCCCGAGTTGTCGGGCGGGGCATATCCCGGATCGGCATTGAGTTTCATGCCGTCACTGAGCGTCACGCCAGTAAAGTTCAGACCGATCGAGGCGGCGCGCGCAAGCGTGCCTGCCAGGGCTGGCAAAACCAACAAACAAGCGAGCAACGTGCGCAACGAGCGCGAACCCAACATGAAACACCCAGGATCCCGTGAACAAGGTCCGAAAGAAAAGCTTGGACGTCTTGATCAGTTCACGAGCAGCTCAGCCAGAACGGCATCGGGTCGATTGGCGACAGAAATGACGACGCGCTTACAGCCTTCACCATAGTTGCCGTGGCGGGCGTTTTCAATGTTTTGAGCCCCTTGGGGCCCACGGTAAGGGCCCGAAAACGTCACGATCGCCGGGCACACGGCTCAGCCCTTCCGATCCTGGGCTTTGCCATCGCGGACCACTATAATCGGGGTTCCGCGCTCGCTTATCGTTCTTTTCCTCGAGTTCGCCCGCTTTGATTGCCTCCGCTCTGCTTCCGTTAGCCAAGGAACTACGCGCCATTGTCGGCACAGACGGCGTGTTGGCGGCCCATGCAGAGCTGGTCGTCTATGAGTGCGATGGATTCGTGATCGAAAAGAATTGCCCTGACGTGGTGGTCTTTCCCCGGACCACGGAGCAGGTGTCGGCCATCGTGAAGGTGTGCAATCGGTACGAGGTGCCGTTTCTGCCGCGCGGAGCTGGCACCAGCCTCGCCGGCGGATGCCTGCCGGTGGGCGGCGGCGTGATGATCGTGTTCACGCGCATGCGCGAGATCCTGGAGATCAACCTGCGCGACCGTTACGCCGTGGTTCAGCCCGGCGTCGTGAACCTGTGGCTTACCAACAAGTTGAAGGGGACCGGCTATCATTACGCCCCCGATCCCTCGAGCCAGGGAGCTTGCACGATCGGCGGCAACGTGGCGACGAACTCCGGCGGCCCGCACACGCTGAAGTATGGCGTGACGGTGAACCACACACTGGGCGTCGAAGCCGTGATGGCAGATGGCTCGGTCGTGCAGTTCGGCGGCCCGGCCGAGGACCCCGTCGGGCTCGATCTGACAGGCACGATCGTGGGCAGCGAGGGCACGCTGGCCATCGTCACCAAGGTGTGGGTTCGCTTGACCAAGAACCCGGCCGGGGTACGCACGATGCTGGGCATTTTCGAAAGCGCCGAGGACGCAACCAACGCCATCAGCGACATCATCGGCGCAGGCATCGTGCCGGCGGCGCTCGAGATGATGGACCAGGGCATTCTGGCCGCGGTGGAAGCCGCTTTTCATTTCGGTTTTCCGCTCGATGCCAAAGCCATCTTGCTGATCGAAGTCGACGGGCACGAGGCGGCGCTCGATGCCGAGCGTGACCAGATCATGGCGCTGTGCAACGCGAATCATGCGCGCGAAGTGCGCCAGGCGCGAGACGCCGCCGAGCGGCTCTTGCTGTGGAAGTGCCGCAAGCAAGCCTTTGGAGCGGTCGGTCGTTTGAGTCCCAGCTACTGCACGCAAGATGGCGTCGTGCCGCGCACCAAGTTGCCGCACATCCTCAAGCGGATCGAAGAAATCGGCGCGCGCCACGACATTCGCATCGTGAATGTTTTCCACGCGGGGGACGGGAATATTCATCCGATCCTGCTCTTCGACGAGCGCGACGCGGCCCAAATCAAGCGCGTGCTGGCGGCTAGCGACGAAATCTTGGAAGAGTGCATCGCCTGCGGGGGCAGCGTGACGGGCGAACACGGGATCGGCGTTGAAAAAATCAGCTTCATGCGCAAGCTGTTCAGCGAACAAGATCTGGACGCCATGGCGCGGCTGCGAACCGCGTTCAATCCTGACAATCGCTTGAGCCCCGCCAAGATGTTGCCCACGGCGGGCGCCTGCGGCCTCGAACAGCGGCACCCGGCGCGCAGGGCGGCCCTATGAGCACTCTCGTGGAAGACTTACCGCTCGAGGCCACCGAGACGCCGGACAGCCAGGCGGCGCTCGCCGCGCTTGTGGGCGATGCTTACCAGAGTCGTCGCCCTGTTTATCCGATCGGCGGCGGCACGAGCTTGGACTATGGGTTGTCCGCCACGCGACCTGGCCTAGGGCTGTCGCTGGCCGGACTCACGCGCGTCGTCGACTATCCGCAGCGGGACATGACGATCACGGTAGAGGCCGGCATGACACTCGCGCGGCTGGCCGAAGTGCTGGCCGAGGGTCGTCAATGGCTTCCGATCGATGCTCCACAGCCGGAGCGTGCGACGTTGGGGGGCGCGATCGCCACCGCCGCGAGCGGACCACGACGTTACGGTTTCGGCACGCTGCGGGACTACGTGATTGGGATTACCGCCGTGGATGGGCGCGGCGAGATTTTCAAAGGGGGCGGCCGCGTCGTCAAAAACGTGGCCGGCTACGATTTTTGCAAGCTGCTCACCGGTTCGTTGGGCACGCTGGGAGTCATCACCCAGGTGACCTTCAAGCTGAAGCCCCTCGTGGAGCGATCGGTACTCATTCAATGTGAGGTATCGGATGCGGAGCACGCCGAGCGGCTGCTTGCCCACGTGGTCACCTCGGCCACCACGCCAACGGCGGTTGAACTGCTCGCCGGGCCGGCGTGGGATGCGAGCATCTTGGGCCCGGCATCGAGCGGTTCTTGGGCGAGACTCGCGCTGGGTATCGAGGGAACCGCGCGCGAAGTCGAGTGGATGCTCGAGCAAATCAAGGTCGAGTGGCGAGGCCTGGGAGTCGGCGAGCCGCGCGTGTATTCGGAAGAGCAGGCCGCGACGCTTTGGCAGCAACTCCGCGATTTTCCAGCCCAGCACGGCGCTCCGCTGGTGATCAAGGCGACCATGATACCCAGCCAGGTGACGAACTTCATGCGCATGTTGCGCGAGCATGATCACGACGCGTCCATCCAGGCACACGCGGGCAATGGTATCGTTATCGCCGAGCTGCCTCACTTCACCTCCGAGCACGTGTCGCGAGTGCTGATCGGCCGGCTGCAGCCCGCGGCGCGCCAGGCGGGCGGGTCGGTTACGGTGTTGTCTTCCACGCTGAGCGGCTTGACGCGTCAGGCGATCTGGGCTGGAGCGAACTCAGCCGCTCTGTGGATGCAAAAA
>DATJEN010000286.1:0-19837 GCA_035496575.1 Pirellulales bacterium | reverse complement strand
GGTCGAAGAGATGTCCTCGCGGAACGTCTCTTCCGGAACCTGTTGGCACATCTCGGCCAGTTCCTTGGGCAGCTCCAGCTCGGCAACCGAACGAAACACGCCGTCCACGACTCGTCCGAAAACCAGGAACCGGCATTCGTGCTGCTTGATCTTCGCAATCGCGCGATCCCGGGCCCGCTTGCGTCCCCCGTAGTAGCGCGGATCGGCGATGCGCGCGATCGTGTCAACGCCGACGACGAATACGGCGCCCGGATTGCCCGCAGCCTTCTGCGTAAACAGCGGACACCGCCCCAGCCACAGCACCTCATCGGCCTTGAATTGCCGACAACGATCCTCAATTTCCAGGAAGTCGAGCTGGGGCTTATCGACATTCACCATCGAGAGCTCATATTCCACGGGAAGTTCAAGCAGTTCCTCGGCGATGTCATGCATACGGCGGTGCCCGCGATGCAAGGGATGGAACGCCCCTGGAAAAATCCCCTTGGGCGTCGGGATGACTTCGATCAATTCTGCCTCGGGCGGATCGTCCTGACAGTCCTCTCCAATCCGCGCGGCCGATTTCATTCCGTCCGGTCCGACAGCGTTGACCAGGACCGCGTCAATGGGTTCCCGGTAGAAATATTCCAGTCCGTCAGAGACCTGGATACTGCGGCGCTTCACCTCTTCACCCGACCCCAATGGCACCGGAACCCGCACGTCGAGCTCGCACATTTCGGCAATCATGTTGAGCACGAGCGCGCTGGTCGCAATTTCCTCTTCGGCCCGGGTGCGAGCTCCTTTGGTCCACTCGATCGAGAGCTCGCTGGTCGTGTTCTCGGTTTGGTAGGCCAGGTGGGCCCGGTGCGCTCCGCGCTTGGGACGGTCGCTGGCCAGGCTGGCCGTGCAGGCCACTCCGCAGCACTCCCCTTGGGGGTCATACCGCCGGGCCCGTTCGTAAGCCGCAACCGCCATGACCCGGGCCGTGTGTGACGAGCAGAAATCGTCGGGCTTGTATCCGATCCAGGCCGAGAGTGCCTCGGGGGCATAGGGCACGGCCGCTTCGAGCATCGAGCGCGACGCACCCGGCACGGCGAACAACGCGGCCATGGCGTGGCTCCCCCCGCCAGTGGCGACAAGCACGATCCGCTTGCCGCTGGAGTGGGCGGCCTCGATCAATTCGGTTTGTAAGTCGGGCTGCACGTGGTGATTACCGTAGCGATCCTTGGCCCAGTCCAGAGAGCAGCCTATCGCGGCAAGAGCCCGCTGGCCAATTTGTCGGTCTCCTGGGAGCACTGGCCAAGCCAGTGCCCGAGCCGCTGTGCCGTCAAGCCGGCTGTGATCTCCCAAGCACCCACCGGTCAGCGAATTTGGCCACATCTTTGAAAAATCTTCAATTCCTCCCAAGGACTCCCAATTCCCAGCGAATATCACGTTGGAGCGGCGGTGCCGGTTGTCCGTCGAGCTTAATTTTTTCGGGGTCCCCGAGTTTGGGAGGAGAAAACATGTTCAAGAAGCTGATCGTGGCCGCGGCAGGTGCGGCCTTGCTTTCGGTCCTGGTTTTTGGCCGTGATGCGGCCAGTTACCTGAGTACCTCGTTCGGCTGGGTCAAAGACTCGGTCAAATCGCAGGTTCCGGTCGAGTTCGAAATCGAGCGCGCCCGGCGGATGGTCAAGGACCTGGTGCCCGACATCCGCAAGAATATGCACGTAATCGCGCAGGAAGAGGTCGAGATCGAGCGGCTCGACAAGCAAATCACGAAGACGGTCAGCACGATGGATCGCGACAAGGCCGAAATCATGAAGCTCAAGACCGACCTGGCTGAGAGCAAGCCGGTTTATCAGTATGCCGGCCGCAGCTTTAGCGTTCAGCAGGTCAAGGTCGACCTGGCCAACCGTTTCGAGCGCTTCAAGACGCACGACGCCACGCTGGCCAGCCTGCGCGACATTCAATCGGCTCGCCGCAAGAGCCTGGATGCCGCCCGCCAAAAGCTGGAAGGCATGCTCGAGGCGCGCCGCAAGCTGGAAGTCGAGGTGGAGAACCTCGAGGCTCAATTTAAGATGGTGGAAGTTCGCCAGACGCTGAGCGACCGCAATATCGACGACAGCCAGCTCGGACGCGTCAAGGATTTGATCGCCGACGTGCGTGCCCGTCTGAACGTGGCGGATCGCCTGGCCACAGCGACGGCTCAAGTCAACGTCGACGGCGAGATTCCGGTCTCGGCTCCGGCGAGTGACGACATCGTCGAACAGGTCACGGAGTACTTTAGCGCCGCGAACACGCAAGTGGCCGATTCCGGCGTCAAGGCGCAGCAGTAGTTCCGAAGCGTTGTCGTAAGAGGGGCCGAGGTTTCATGTCGAGAGTCGTTCGCCCCACGCCAGGATATGCAACGCACGGAGCACCGTATGGCTTGGCGCGAGGTGGCGGCGCAACACATGCGCAGAGCCGCCAGGTTGATCGCGGAGGAAGTCAGCGGCATGCCCCAGGCCGCTCGGAGAGCCTGGCGGAATGGTAAGTCGCGGCTGGAGCGAGCGAAGGCAGGATCCCGCACCATGTTCGACTGGGCCGACAGCATGACGAGTAGTTCGGCTGGGGCCCGCTCCTGGATTGAAACGTCTGTGAATAGTCCGATACATGGAACGCGGATGCTGTTGTGGGTGGATGCCGTGGGGGGATTTTTCGTGTGCCTGGGAACGGAAATCCGAATAGGACAAGCTGTGCCTGGCGCGGCGGTCGAGATTCCGTTGCTAGCCGACTTGTCACGACACCACGCCACCATTCGCCGCGATGAGGAGGGCTATACCATCGAGCCAATACGAGACGTGCGGTTGAATCACGAACGCATTCGCTCGACCAGTTGGCTTACCGACGGCAGTCTGATCGAACTGGGCGGAGCGCTGCAGATGCGGTTTCGCCGGCCTCATTCGTTGAGTGCGACCGCACGGCTTGATTTCGTGAGCAATCACCGCACGCAGCCGTCGGCCACGGCGGTGCTGCTCATGGCCGACACGTGCGTGCTGGGGCCGGGGGGGAGCAATCACGTGGTTTGCCGCGATTGGCCGCAGGACATCGTGCTGCACCGCCAGCATGGAGGCTTGTATTGCCGCACCGCCGGTCGGCTGCCGATGGAGATCGACGGCCGTCCACAACCGGGCGGAGGACCGCTCACGTTACATAGCCGCGTGTCAGGGGAGGACTTTTCGTTCAGTTTGGAAGAAATCTGAGTCGAGCGTACCCAAGCGTCGTGTCATAATTGCCCTTTGCCCCTCGACTTATCCTCGTGGGGCCCGCCATCGGCCGCTCGCCTCCCACAAGGGGGCGCGGGTGATGGAAAACAGGTAAGACCATGTTCTCGCAAACTCCGAACACGGCCGTAGCGCCGGAGCAAATCGAAGAACCGATGGACGACCACGCGACCCAAGCCGAAGGCGACTCGTATCGACCGGCGCCCGTGCGCTTCACCTTCGTCAATGGCGCAAAGCCGCTGCCGGGCTACACCATCAAGCGCGGCATCGGCCGCGGCGGCTTCGGCGAGGTGTACTTCGCCGTCAGCGACGCAGGCAAGGAAGTCGCCATCAAGCTCATCCGCCACAACCTGGACGTCGAGCTGCGCGGCGTGACGCATTGCTTGAACCTCAAACACCCGAACCTGATCGCGCTTTACGACGTGAAGCAGGACGAGCAGGGCAATAGCTGGGTCGTCATGGAATATGCGACCGGCGAATCGCTCGAAGACGTCATCCGCCGCTGCCCTAATGGGCTGCCGCCGGAGGAAGCCATCGATTGGATGCAAGGCATCGCGGCGGGCGTGGCCTATCTGCACGACCACGGCATCGTCCACCGCGACTTGAAGCCCGGCAACATCTTTCGCGATGACGGGCAAGTCAAGCTCGGCGATTACGGCCTTTCGAAGTTCATCTCGTGCAGCCGTCGTAGCGGGCAGACCGAGAGCATCGGAACGGTGCATTACATGGCGCCCGAAGTGGCCAATGGTCGCTACGGCAAGGAAATCGATATCTACGCGCTGGGCATCATTTTGTACGAGGTGTTCACGGGCCACGTGCCATTCGAGGGCGAAAGCGTTGGCGAAGTGCTGATGAAGCACCTGACTGCCGAGCCCTCGCTGGCCGAGCTGCCGCCGGCTTATCGCGACGTGATTGCGCGAGCCCTGGCGAAAGATCCGGCCAAGCGATTTGCCAGCATTGGCGAGTTCATGAATGCGTTGCCGCCCTTGGCGGCGACCATCGGCTATCGCCCGCCGATCAGCGAGACGCGTGCGGCCTCCGAAGAGCAACGCACGGCCGAGGCCGCCTCGGCGCCGCCACCGCCTCCTCCGCAACCACAAGCGGCCGCACCGGTGGCTGCCGCTGCCGCCGCCCTTGGGGCCGCGGGATGGGCCAGCGATGAAGAGCCTATCTGGCGAGCCGTTCGCGAAGGTTGGCGCAGCGCCCGCGATTCGTGGGATGGCCTCAACACGCCCACGAAAGTCGTGGTGGCTCTGCTCGGCTGTTCCGCGTTGGCCTACAACGCTTCGTTCTTCTTCGATATCGCGGCGCCGCTCGTGACGCTGTACATCATTTACCGCGTGGTGCGCTCCGTCGTGCTGTACTACGACAAAAAGTCGAACTCGCAGACGACCTACGCAAGCGCCGAACCTTATCAAGCGACGCGCTACGCTCCCGCGGCTGAGCCCAATCCGGCGGCCGAGGGGCAACGCGCCGCGTATGGCGGCACTCCGCCTGCAGCCACAAGTCGCCCTGGCGACTGGCGCGAAGCTTCGGCGCGGCATTGGAAGCGCCGCTCGGGAAAACATCGCAAGTACCGCGCGGAATTAGTTTTGCCGGTGCGCACGTCGCGCGAGAAGCTCGCCGACCTGGCCGGCTCGATGCTGCTGGCGGCAGGCATCGGCGGCATCATGAGCGTCGTGGTGGTGCTGTTGCGCGGCGATGCAACGATCGAGCGCGAGCAATACGCCTGGCTGACGCTGGTTAGCATTCTGGGTTCTTGGGCGGTCCTCGTTCCCGCCAAGTTGTGGGAAGGCAAAGCCGGCGACAACACGCTGCGCCGCGTGGCCATGCTGGTGATCGGTCTCGGGGTGGGCGCCGCCGCTTTTGCCGCCGCCCAGGCGCTCAAAGTCGAGTTCGGCGATAGCCCCAAGCTGCATTTCGAACGGACGGGTTTTGGCGGAAAGTTTTACGACACGAACGGCTCGCCGCTGTTGTTTGCGTACCTGGCCTACTTCGGCGGCATGTTCGCCGTGGTTCGCTGGTGGAAGCAAGCCGATCCTCTGCGCAAGACGCGGCTAAGCGTGTGGGCCACGGGTACCTGTGTTCTGGTCGCGGCGATCGTCGACAGCGTTTGGCGATTTCCGCAACCGTGGGGAATGATGGTGGCGGCAATCATCTCGATTTCGGTGCAGTTGGTCAGCCCGTTCGCCGATCAGGAAGCGGAGCCGACAGCAGCCAAGGTGGAGGCATAAGGCCATGTCCGGGTCCGCAATCGTGCTGGGGGCCGTGACAGTAGGAGTCATCGCAATGGTAGCGCGACCGGTATGTCGTCTGGCGTGGGGTGTCTCGAAGCTGGCCTTCGTGGCCGTGTTGGTGGTGGCCACGGTGGCGGCGGTGAAATCGTCGCATCGAGCCGCCGAACGCGCCGTCGACAGGCAATATGCCCAGGTCGTGACCAGACCGCACTCGATTAAAGTGAACGGGCACGAGATCGAGATTCCTCGCGTTGAAGTGCAGCTCCCCGATCTGTCGCACGTCGCGCAAGACCTCCGTCGCGATCTATCGCATATCGGACAAGACGTTCGACGTGATGTGCAGCGCGAGCTCGATCGCGAATTGGTACTCGATCCTCGCGTGCACGGCCATCATTCGGTGTCCGTCGAGCACCGCTTCTCCGACACGTGGGCCTGCATTGCCGCGGGTGTGGTCGCGCTCATCATCGGATCGGTCCTTGTGCGGCGTGGCCGCGGCGCGAGGACGATCAAGCTGATTAGCCTGCTGGGCGTGGGCGCCATCATTTACTCGGTGGTGTCGTTTTTCGATAACCCGCCACGCACGATTGTTTCGCGCGACCGCGTCATCAAGTCGAGCGATATCGTCAATCGAGACGAAAGCAGGACGGTCGTCAGGCCGGAGAAACCGAAACGAACGCAGCGGGCCAAGCGGCCCACCAGCCGTCCTCGTCAGGAGGGAGAGGCCGCAAGCGCCAAGATAGACGAGCTGCCACCACGATCGGGCGAGATTCCAGTCGCGGCTGAACTGGCAATTGGATCCGACGACAAGCCGCAGTCACCACAGTCGCCGGCGCCAGCCGCATCTGCCGCGAGCGAAAGCGAAGCGCCCACACCAGTCGCGGCCGCGGCGCAAGCGAGTGCTCCCGCAGCGCCGGAGGTAACCGAGCCAGCGCCGCCCAGCGCGCCGCCAGCCCCAGTTGCCGCGCCTGCTCAAGAGATCGCGGCGCCCAGCGCGCCGGTCGAAACGCCGCAGCCGGTTCCACCCGCGCCTGTAGAAGCCGCGGTCGCGCCCGCGGCGGCGGTGCCAGCGCCGCCCGCCGAAAGCGAAGCGCCCATCGCAAAGTCAAAGGGGGTCGACGAGACCCCAGCGGCCAGGCGCAGCGCGAGCAAGCCAGATTGGGTCGATGCGCCACCGCGTTTTGAGAACTCGATTTATTCGATCAGCGCCTCGTCGGGCCTGTTCGTCTCGGTGCCGGAGTGCCAGCGCGAATTGAACGCCAGGCTCAAGCGCGACGTCGACCATTACATCGAAGAGTACTTGGGCGAGGGCGCGGCCCAATTGGCCGACGTGCCGCTCTCGTACATCAAGCAGCACCTCGAAAAAGCCGAGTTTAGCGAGGTTGTGCTGTCGGATTCGGTTGGCCCGATGCATCAACTGCACGCGCAATTGGCGATCGACGACAACGCGCGCAACGAATTTCACCGCCGTTGGCACGATGCCATGGTGACCGACCGGCTGTGGTATACGGGCGCCGGGGCCGCCATGTTGCTCGCACTGTTGAGCACTTTTTACGGTTATTTGAAACTCGACCTGCGGACGGGCGGGGCGCAAAAAACACGGCTGCAATTGGCGGCAACCTTAGTGGCTTTGCTCGTCGCGGCCAGCGTGTTTCTCGTGCGCTGGGCGGTGCCGTTTTAGCGCGGCTGTGCTAAGATACGAAGCTGCGGAGCGGCTCGCATCACGGAGCTGCTCGCGTGCCGATGGTCTTGCAAACGTGCCGGAACGCTTCTCATGGCGCCGCTTGCGGCTTCCGATCAGTTGCTGGTGGCAAGAATTCGCTCCGGCGAGGCGGATGCCTGGAGCGAGTTGATCGCGCGCTTCGAAGGCCGCCTGCTGGCGTTCGTCGAAGGCCGCTTGGGCCGCCGAGCCTCCGGCGAAGACGTCGTACAAGAGACGTTTCTGGGCTTCCTCAACAGCCTGCCGAACTTCGAGGATTCTCGCCCGCTCGAAAGCTATCTGTTTTCGATCGCCGCGCACAAGCTTACCGACCATCTGCGCCGCGAGGGGCGCCGCCCGACGTTGCCCATGGCCGTGGGCGCCAGCAGCGATGCCTGGGAACCGCCCGACCGAGCCCGCGCCGTGTCGAGCATGATGCGCAGCGGCGAGCGCCGTGCGCACGAAGAAACCGCTCTCGTTGCGGCGCTTTCCCAGCAGATCGATCGCCTGCGCAGCCGCGGCGAATGGCAAAAGCTCGCCTGCCTGGAGCTGCTGTTCGTGCGCGGGTGGGCCAATCGCGACGTGGCGAACCAACTGAAGATGTCCGAACAAACCGTCGCGAATTTCAAGTTTGAATTTCTGGCCCGCATCCGCACGCTGGTCAAGAAGCAGGACCTGTCCGAGGACGTGTTTCCCGAGCTGTTCGAGTCCGAGTGAGCGCATCCGTGCCGACTCCCATCGCACAAACCGATCTCGAGTCCTACCTGGACGAAGGCTTGCCCATCGAGGAGATGGCGCGCATCGAGCGCGCGCTGCGCGATGACGGGGGCCTGCAAAAACAGTTGGCCGCCATCAATGCTCGTCGCGATGCGGGGGTGCATTCGCTGGGCGAAGTCTGGCGACGGCATCGCTTGAGCTGCCCCACCCGCGAGCATTTGGGCAGCTTTTTGTTGGGGGTCTTGGACAAGGACCTGACCCTGTACATGCAGGTGCATCTCGACGTGATGGGATGCCGCACGTGCCAGGCAAATTTCAACGATCTCAAAAGCCGGCAAGCGGAAGAACCGTCCACGAGCGAAGCGCGGCGCAAGAAGTATTTTCAATCGAGCGCCGGCCATCTGCGCCGGGGCTAGTCCCCGTCTGCCTGGGCCATGACGGCGGCAACTTGCTCGCGGCCCGCAGCCGAGCCAGAATAGCGTCTCGCCACTTGTCCTCCCGCTCTGGCTCAGCTTCCCCCCAGCTCAGGTTATTCAGCTATGAAATCGCTCCCGACTGCTCTCGCGCTTGCGGCAATCTGTTTCGGTGTTCACGTGGTGCAATCCGCCGAGCTCTCCAAGGCGGTGGTTGTCGCCAGTCCCGATGCCACGCCGCGCGAGAAAAAAGCAACCGCCATGCTGGTGGACGAAATCGCCAAGCGCACCAATGTGCGCCTTGAAGTCCAAAACAAGGCGCCCCAGGTGGACGCCGCCGCCATCTTCGTCGGTCGGCGCGGCAAGCTCGCGCCGCTCGCGGGCGACTTGGGTAGCGACGACGCCGATCTCAAAACGCTTCCCGCGGAAGGTTTTCGCGTTCGCAGCCGTGGCTCGCGCGTGGCGATCGCCGGCAACGACGAGCGCGGCGTGCTGTTTGGCATCGGCTATCTGCTGCGGCAATTGCACATGAAGCCAGGCTCGCTCGCGCTCGATGCCGATCTCGACGTGGCAACGGCGCCCAAGTATCCGCTGCGCGGCCATCAGCTCGGCTATCGTCCGAAAACCAATAGCTACGACGCCTGGGACCTGACCCAGTGGGAACAGTACTACCGCGACCTGGCGGTGTTCGGCTGCAACGCCATCGAATTGATTCCGCCTCGCAGCGACGACGATGCCACCAGTCCGCATTTTCCACTTCCGCCGATGGAGATGATGGTTGGCATGTCGCGCGTGGCGGATGAGTATGGCCTGGACGTTTGGATCTGGTACCCGGCCATGGACAAGGATTACTCCGATCCCAAGACCGTGGAGCATGCCCTGGCCGAGTGGGGCGAAGTCTTCAAGAAGCTGCCGCGCGTGGACGTGATTTTCGTGCCCGGCGGCGATCCCGGTCATACGCAGCCCAAATATTTGATGGCGCTGCTCGAGAAAGAAACCAAGGTTTTGCGGCAGTACCACCCGCGCGCCCAAATGTGGGTTTCACCGCAAAGCTTCAACAGGACGTGGCTGGACGAGTTTTATGGAATCGTGAAGCAAGAGCCCGATTGGCTGAGCGGAATCGTGTTTGGCCCACAAGTCCGCGTTAGCTTGCCGGAGCTGCGCGCCGCGATTCCCGCCAAGTATCCGATCCGCCACTATCCCGACATCACGCACAGCCGCCAGTGCCAATACCCGGTGCCGGACTGGGACGTGGCGCATGCCGTCACTTCGAGCCGCGAGGCGATCAATCCTCGGCCGCTGGGCCAGGCCACGATCTTCCGGCTGTTGCAGCCCTATACGATTGGCTTTCTCACCTACTCCGAAGGCTGCAACGACGACGTGAACAAGGCCGTGTGGAGTGGACTGGGGTGGAATCCCGACTCCCAGGTGGTCGATATCCTGCGCGAGTTCTCGCGATATTACATCGATGACGCGCTGGCGGATGACTTTGCCCAGGGGCTGCTCGCGCTCGAGCGCAACTGGCAAGGTGCCCTGCTGACCAACGAGGGCGTGTATGAAACGCTCGAGCAGTTTCAGGGCATGGAAAAAGCCGCCTCGCCAGCGCTCACCAAAAACTGGCGCTTCCAACAGACCCTCTATCGGGCTTATTACGACGCCTATGTGCGGGCGCGATTGATTCGTGAGACCGCGCTCGAGGACCAGGCGTTGAACCGACTGCGGCAGGCTGCGCCGGGCGAGTCCTTGGCGGCCATCGCGGATGCCGAGCGCATTCTCACAAGCGATGAGCCGGTCGCGCCTGCCTGGCGGAAGCGAGTTTTCGAGCTGGCTGACGCACTGTTTGCAAGCACCAAGATGCAGACCAGCGTGCCAAAATACAAGGCGATCGGAGTGGATCGCGGCGCGACGCTCGATACGGTCGACGTGCCGCTCAACAACAAGCTGTGGCTGAAAGAGCGCTTCGCCTCGCTGCGCGACCTTTCGGTGGAAACGGAGCGGCAGGCCGGCATCGACGAGATCGTCAACTGGACCAATCCCGGCCCTGGCGGTTTTTACGACGATTTGGGCAAGCTGGACTTTCAACCGCACCTGGTAGTTGGCCCCGGCTTCGCGCACGACCCGGCGTTCTTGCAATCCTCGCATACGGGCTTTGCCGGTTTCGGACCGATGCGCACGAGTTGGAAGGACCATGCCGAGTCGTTGATCGAATCACCCTTGCGGATGCACTACGACAAGCTCGATCCGAAGGCGGCGTACAAGATTCGCATCGTGTATGGGGGCGATTCGCCGCGCAAGAAAATTCGCCTGGTTGCCAATGACTCCATTGAGATCCACCCGTTGATCGCCAAAAAAGTACCCTATGGCCCGGTGGAATTCACGGTCCCGCAGGCGGCCACGGCCAATGGCGAATTGAGCCTGAGCTGGTATCGCGAGCCCGACCTGGGCGACAACGGGCGTGGCTGTCAGGTTTCCGAGATTTGGCTCATCAAGAATCGCAATTGATAGCGGCGCCGCGCGGCGCTTTTTTTCTCGCGGAGCACTCTCATGAGATATGCGTTTTGTGTGGCTTTGCTGCTCGCTCTGGGCGCCACATGCCTTGCCGCGGCCGACGTGCGCTGCGGCGCGGCGGCCGTGAACATCGAGGCCGATGACTCCATGGTGATCGGCGGCGGCATCGGGCCAGGCAAGGCGACAGGGCAGGAGGGCGAGCTGCGCGCGGTGGCCGTGGTCCTCGAAAAGCCCGACGCGTCCAAAGTTGCCATCGTGGCCTGCGACGTGCTCTTTGTCAGCCGAGATTATGTCGATCGGGCGCTTGCCGAGATCGCGCGCACGACCGGCATCCCGGCGGAAAACGTGCTCGTGAACGCCACGCACACCCATCACGCACCCACCACCGCCACCGTGCACGGTTACGTGCGCGACGACAAATTCACCAAGCGCGTCGAGGAAGCGATCGTGCGCTCGGTGCAAGAGGCCAATGGCAAGCTCGCCGGCGGTGACTGCGAGTTCCTCTACAAGCTGGGACAAGAGGACACGGTCGGCGCCAACAGCCGCGTCCTGCTCTCGGATAATACGATCTGGTGGGGCGGATCGATGGACGACTCGCTGCGCCACACCGGTCCTTTCGATCCACAATTGCCGGTGCTCGCCTTCCGCGCGCCCGACCACAAGCTGCGGGCGCTCCTCTACAACCACTCGACGCACACGATTGGCACGCGCAAGCCCGGCGTGCGCTCGCCGAGTTTTTATGGTTTGGCGGCCCAGGAGCTCGAAGGAGAGCTCGGTTGCACGGTGGAGTTTCTGGAGGGCGCGTCGGGGTCAACGCACAACATCACGGGCGTTCCAGTCGACCAGGCGGTGATCCGCATGAAGAAGGCCGTCAGCGAGGCGCTAGCCGCCGCCGAGCCACACGCGGTCACGCGGTTGGTTTCCGTCAAGCGGCCCTTCGAGTTCAAGGTGCGCACGTTCGATGAGTCGCTGGAAGATGAGAAAGTATCGGCCTACACGCGCAAGCGCATGGCCGCTGGCGCCGATTCGATCATCGAAGTGTTCCGCAACATGCGCCGCCAGCTCAAGGGCGAACAGGGCAAGACGCGCGAAACATTCGTGCAGGTGATTTTGATCGGCGACGTGGCGCTGGTCGGCGCGCCGGCCGAGTACTTCACGATTTTCGGCGTCGATATCAAGCGCCGCTCGCCTTTCCCCAACACGTTTGTCGCCGAACTTGCCAACGATTGGATCGGATATCTGCCCAATCGCGAAGCTCACGAGCTGGGCGGCTATCAAACCTGGATGGGACTGCACAGCTATGCCGAGGAGGGCACGGGCGAGCGCGTGGCCGACACGGCCGTTCAAATGCTCGAAGAGCTGGCCAAATCCAAATGAGCCGCTTGCTGGTTCGCGCTTCCGCGGCCTGTGTCGCATGTCTCGCTTTGGCGTGGCCGAACGAGCCGGCCCATTTTGCGTGGGCGGCCGACAAGCCGCGCGAGACGCCACTGTCGCCAGCCGACGAGCTCGCCACCTTCCAATTGGCCGATCCTCGGCTGACGGTCGAACTCGTCGCCGCCGATCCGGAACTCGACAGCCCGGTGGCCGTGTGCTGGGATGCGGATGGCCGCATGTTCGTGGCCGAGATGATCGATTATCCGCTCGGGCCGACCAGCGGTCGCATCCGCATGCTTGAAGATCGTGACGGCGACGCGCGCTACGAACATGCGACGATCTTCGCCGACGGCTTGAGATTTCCGAATGGGGTGTTCGCTTCGCGCGGCGGCTTGCTGGTGACCGCCGCGCCAGACATTCTGTTTTTGAAAGACACAAACGGAGACGGCCGCGCCGATGAGAAGCACGTTGTATTCGGCGGATTCGGCGAAGGAAACCAGCAATTGCGCGCGAACGGACTCACTTGGGGACTCGATAACTGGATCTATGGCGCCAACGGCCGCAGCGACGGCGCGATTCGGCGGCCCGCCGCGCCAACCGAACCGGCCATCTCGATCCGCGGACGCGATTTTCGCTTTCTCCCCGACGGCAGCCGCTTCGAGCCCACGACCGGAGCCAGCCAATTCGGCCAGGCCGCGGACGATTGGGGCAATCGCTTTCTGTCGTGGAACACCATCCCCATCCGCCACGCCGTATTCGATCAATCGTTCGTCGAGCGCAATCCACACCTGGCCGATTTTGCCGTCCGCGACATTGCCGACCCCGGCGATACGGGCCAGGTCTTTCCGATCAGCGCTCGGCCGACAACCTTCAATCGAGAACGCACGGATTACTACAATGCGCTGGCGGGGCTGACGATCTATCGCGGCGACGCGCTAGGAAGCGAATATGCCGGGAACGCGTTCGTCGGCGAATCGCTCACGAATCTCGTTCATCACCGGCGGCTCACGCCCGAGGGCGCGAGCTTTGTTTCTCGCCGCGGCGAGCATGGCCGCGAGTTTCTGGCGTCGCGCGATCCTTGGTTCCACCCGGTGTTCATGACCACCGGGCCGGACGGGGCGCTATACGTTGTCGATTTTTATCGCCGCTGGGTCGAGCATCCCGCCTTCGTGGCCGAGTCGCTACGCTCAGGGGTCGATTGGCGACAAGGCCACGGACATGGGCGTATTTGGAAAGTCAGCCGCCGCGAAAACACGTGGCCTCCACGGCCCGCGCCCAACCTGTCGCGATTGGTCAGCACGGAGCTTGCGCGGCGCTTGAGCTCGCCGAATGGTTGGATGCGTGACTCGGCGCATCGGCTGCTGGTGGAGCGCGCGGATCCACAGGCTGGGCCGGTGTTGCGCGCCACGATCGCCGACAATCGCTTTGCCACGGCCAAACCACACGCGCTGGCGGTCTTGCAAGCACTGGGATTGCTCGACGATGGAACCCTGTTGCGCGCGCTGGAGGATGGCGAGCCGCGCGTGCGGCAACTCGCGCTGCGCATGGTCGCTCCGCGGCTGCCCCATTCGCAAACGCTGGCCCAATCGGTCTTGAACATGTCCGACTTTCCGCACCCGGTCGTGCGGTTTGAGCTGCCCGGCGCGCTAAGATTGCTCGATACCCCGGCCAAGACAAATGCCTTGGTGAAGCTGGCCGACTTGGAAGCCGCCGACCCGCTGATTTCGGTCGCCATCGTGGGTAACTTGGGAAGCGCCGCCGAGGGTTTCCTGCCGCGCCTGCTCGCGCACGACGCTGCGTGGCGCAAGAGTCCCTCCGCCGCGCAGATGAGTTTTCTCTCGCGAGCCGCCGCGGGCATGTGCAGCGCAACGGACGAGCGGATGCTCACCGCCTGCTTGCACGCGCTCGGTACGTCAGGAGCCGAGATCTCGCCGGGCGAATTGGCGATCCTGCACGGAATCGACCAGGGACTCGCGCCGCGTGGCCAGTCATTGCGCGCGATGCTCGCCAAGCCCGACACGAGCCTGCTTGCGTACGGTTCCAAAATTCGCGCACTGACCGTGGGGGCTGAGCGCGCCGCGGCCGATCGAAAGCAGCCCCTTGACCATCGCCTGCTTGCGCTACAAGTCGCCGTCCGTTTCGGCCAGCGTCCGGGCGATCTTGTCAAGGCACTGCTTGTGGCCGACGAGGCGCAGGCCGTGCAGCTTGCCGCCGCGGACGCCAGCTCGCAGCTCGACAAGTCGGCGCTCGCCGAGATTTTTGGGCAGTGGCAAGATCTCACAACTTTGGTGCGACGGGCCGTGCTGAATTCGGCCGTGCGCTCGCGCGCGGGAGCCGATGCGCTGGTAAGCGCCGTGGAAGCCGAACAGATCGCCTTGGGCGAGCTCGAGCCCGCTGTGCGCTTTGCATTGCGCGAGCAGCGCGATCCGGAGCTCAAGCGCCGCATCGATTCGATCTTGCTGCCCGCGCACGAGGAAGCCAACCGCGCGCAGGTCGTGGCGCGTTATGAGCCGCTTGCTGGGCGGGCTGGCGATCGAACCCGCGGGGCGGCCCTCTTCGAAAAGCACTGTATCGCGTGTCACGTGATCCAGGGCCGAGGGCAACGCGTCGGGCCCGATCTGTCCGGCGTGGGCTCGCGGCCCAAGCAATCGTTGCTGGTCGACATTTTTGATCCCAGCCGAGAGCTCGCGTCCAATTTCGCGGCCTACACGCTCGTCACCCGCACGGGGCAAGTTCTGTCGGGCTTGATGGCGTCGGAAACCGCGGCGGCGGTCACTCTGCGGCGGGCCGAAGGCGCACAAGACGTGGTTCCCCGCGCGCAAATCGAAGAGCTGCGCGCAACCGGCAAATCGCTCATGCCCGAAGGTCTCGAGAGCGTGCTAAGCGAAGACAACGTGGTCGATCTGCTCGAGTTTCTAGCGCAGCCCGACGCGCGCCTGTTGAGCGGAACTTGAACCCGCACCGATTTCGCCAGAGTCTGCCGGTTCTGACGGTTGTAGCGGGCGCGGGCCGTGCGGAATGTTTGGATTGTGCCAAATGCTCTTCTGGACGGCTGGATTGCAGAGCTATGTTTAGGTACACATCTTGATTCTCCGCGATCGCGGAGAGATGCAACTGGGAGATCGCAACATGATGGGCCATTCGGCTTCACTTCTGCTATCGTTGGCCACGATGGCCACGAACGGCGTCACGGAAGTCAACTCGCTCGCTCATTCGCGCTTGGCGGTCGGCCAGGCTTTTGAAATTCAAACGGCCGATTGCGCTTACCGCGGCCATCTCGTCGATCGCTCGACGGGCGAATGCCAGTTGGCCAGCTCCGAGGATGGCCAACACTTCGCGGCCCCGCGCACGGTCTATCTGCTGGGCGCGACCGCCGGACGCCAGGCCGGACAATTGTTCGTGCTCATGCACGAGGTCAAAGTCGGAATGCGGATGGAGCTCGGGCTGGGCGGCCTGGACCAGAAAAATCGCGAAGTCACAAGCGAAGTGAAGGCGATCCGGGTCGGCAGCAAGGATTAGGGGCTAGGTGTCAGGGGTTGCAAGGCACCAAGGCGCGCGCACGTGGCGCTTATGCGCGCGACCGCTTCGTCGGTTTCCTCTTTGGTCGTGGTCGCGCCAAAGCTGAACCGTAGCGAGCTGCCGAGCACCGCCTCGCTTGCCCCCATGGCGCTCAGCACCGGCGATGGTTCGCTTGAGCCGCTTGCGCAGGCTGACCCGGCTGAGCAGGCCACGCCCGCCAGGTCGAGCGCCATCAAGAGTGCCTGCCGTTCGAGGCCCACAAAGGCCACGCTCGAAGTGTTCGGCAGCCGCTGGGCGCCCCGGCCATTGATGACAATGGGCAGCGGGCAATTCTCCGCCAGCTCCGTTTCAAAGCGATCGCGTAGCGAACTGAGATGCGCCGTTCGTGCTTCGGCTTCCGCTTCCCAGGCCGCAAGCGCCGCGTGCATTCCCAGCACCAGCGCAACCGACTCGGTGCCGGGCCGCATGCCTTGCTGCTGAAAACCTCCGTAGAGTACGGGCGGAAGCTTCACGTCGCCCCGCACCACGAGCGCGCCAATGCCCACCGGACCATGAAATTTGTGCGCCGCCACGCTCATCGTGCTCACGCCGAGTGCTCGAAAATCGACCGGCAATTTGCCAACCGCCTGGGCTGCATCCGTGTGTACGGGAACTCCGACGCTGGCACAGCGCGCGGCAATTTCTCCGAGCGGCTGCAACACTCCGGTCTCGTGATTCGCGAGCATGACCGTCAGCAATGGTGTGTGCTCGTCCAGCGATCGATCGAGCTGGTCGAGCTGGACGACTCCGTCCGCATTCGGTTTTAGCCGCACGACCCGGCAGCCACGCGCTTTGAGCTGTTCGAGCGACTCGTTGATGCTGGCGTGTTCGATCGCCGAGCTGACGATGGCGTGCTCGCTGGCAGCGCCACGCACAGCCGCCAAGCCAAAGATCGCCAGGTTGTTGGCTTCGGTGCCACCGCTCGTGAACACCAGTTGGTCCGCCTGCCGTCCAGTGGTTTTGGCGCCCAGGATGCGAGCGATGTCCTCGCGCGCGTCCTCCAGCGCGCGATGCGCCCTGCGCCCCCAGGCGTGTTGGCTGGAGGGATTGCCCCATAGCTCAGCCTGACAGCGGGCCATGGCCTCGGCCGCCGCGGGATGAAGGGGAGTGGTCGCGTTGTTATCGAGATAAATCGACTTCATGACGGCGCTGGGACAGTGTGCTGCGAGTTCGATCTATTCTAGCCGGCCCAAGCGTTGCCCGGGCCGAGACAAATACGGCACCGGCGGCGCTTAGGGGCGAATGGCACTAGGTTAAGGGGCGCACTTCGGACGCCAGCCGCCGATGCGATTTGTGGCGCGGTTTCGTCATGTAGGCTATCCATGCTGGCCTGCTTTTCTTGAATCGCGGTTCCAATCGTCCCGGTCGGTTCCCAACGCGGTGAGCCGACACCGTTGTCAAAAACGCATCGTAGATGGCTTGGTTGCCGTCTATTGCCATCATCGGAGCGGTGAAGGATTCCACGGCCTGCATCGTTCCCTTGACGCTCAATTGTCGTGGGCGGATTTCCTGACGCTTGGCAGCTTCGGTCATCGTGCCACGCAGGAGGTTATAGGCCAGCAGGTGGCACCAGATTTCCTTGCGGACCATGCTGGGCGTCTTGCAGCGCAACACGTTCATGTGGAGCGCGTGCTTGATTGAGCGAATGTCCAATTCGCAATTCCAACGCGACCAATACAGATCGCTGATTTCCTTTTGCGGGACGGTCGGATCGGTGAGCGTAGTCACGATGATGGCTTTCTCTTTGCCGCCGTCGCGTCCGTCTATTTCTATTTCAAACTCGCGCATCAGAATCGTTTCAGGCAATGCCTGGTGCGCGCGATAGTCGCCGTGGTTTGCTTGGCCGTTGTACTTCGATCTGTGCCATTCAACGATATGATCCTTCGGCCCGAGTTGATGGCCGCGCCTAAAGTCAACCTGCCGAACGTGGTGGCTCATTGATACCAAGTCCACGCTTTGCTTCTGAAGCGCGGCGACAGTTGCGTATCCAGGGAACAACCTGTCCGCGACTAGAACGCTGCCCGGTCGAACGTCGCCAATCATGCTGCGCAGCAAGGTTCCTTCGCCGGTTCCCTTGCCTTCATGCTTGGCCATTCCAAAGTCAACGACCGCGCCTGTCGGAAGTGAGATAATTGCGACCGCGCGCATGATCGGGAAGCCAAGGCCAGCGGGACGGTGACTCACCTGCGGATACTCAAGTTGGTTCTCTGGCGTGTCGGCCATCGTCAAGCCGGTTCCATCGACCAAGAACACTTCACGGCCGCGCCAATTCCAAGAGTCATCCGCGCTATCGTGAACCTTGCGACCGATTTCCTTGGCCATCCGCGCCATCGCGGCTTCCGGGAATCGCGTACGCGCTTCGCTATAGCTGGCCGATGATGCCGAGCACGCGGGCAAGCCAGTAGACACACGGTGCGCCAGGATGCGCGAGACCGTTTCACGCAACGATTTGTCTTGGCTCAAGCACTGGCTGAGCCAGCCCCACAGCACCACCAGCGGGCAGAACACGCGGCTGCGGTAGTAGTGGCCTTCGTTTTCGAGCACGCTCAAGACGTACTCGCGCGAAAGCAAACGACCGAACGGCAAGCCGGAGTCATTGGCGAATTTGTCGCGGACTACTCGGAAGTCTTTGCGTGCTGTCATGGACGTTATTGTACACACAGTAACGCTACCGTCAAGGCTTGCGGGAAAGATTCTTGTGTGTACAATCACCCGCATGGTCAGACCAAAAAAACCACACGACGAAGTGGCCGGGGAACGCATCGACTTGCGCGTGACTTCCGCAGAACGGGAAATGTACGACCAGTCCGCCAAGGACAAGGGAATGACCCTATCCGAGTGGATCAGGTGGCACTTAAACCGGGCTGGTAAGCGCGGTGCGAGGCGATAGCGGAGAGAGGGGGTTACGATCCCGTCGGCGCAGGCCGATCCCTCCGGGCGCTTATAAGACGCCTGCGCCGCCAAGACGCGGGCCGCTCTCCGTTTGCTACTGCGAGCGGAGGAGAGAGCGGCACGGGCAGGCCGTACAGCTTTAGACAGCATCACACTGGAAAGGTTCGGTCGAGCCATGGCGCTGCCAGACAAGCTCCTAGGTGCCAGACTGAAACTCAAACGGGCCAATAAGCACATCCGTAATCTCGCAATCGCGGTCACGGCCTTCAAAAAGTCCCGCCCATGCAAAATCAGCACCAAGCGCAATGACAAAGGGCACAAGCTCTTTTATGTGCGGTCTCTCCGAAAAGTCCCGGCAGAGATTGGGGCCGTCGCTGGAGATGTCCTGTTCGATCTGCGCAGCGCCCTGGACCACATCGCCATGCAGTTGTGGATTGCTTCTGGCAGCAATGGGAAGGCTAAAGATGTTTACTTTCCGATCTCTAAGGACGCCACGGAATACGGTCCCGATCTGGCTAGAAAGATAAAGGGCGCGCGGCCAGACATCGTAAAAGCGATCAAGTCGATTCAGGCGTACAAGGGAGGGAACGGCCACCCACTCTGGGTGCTCAACGAGCTGCACAACATCGACAAGCACCGCCTGTTGCTCACCGTCGCACTTGGGCATAGGCCAATGAACTTGGCGCCCGCCATCGTTGCTGGTTATCGTCGCGCCGGAATCCGCAACGTGGGATTCCCCGCCGATTTCTATCTCGGACGACCGGGCACCCTGTATAGCCTGAAACGAGGCGACGTATTCCTCGAAGACGGGACCAACACGATACTCGACAAGGATGTGAAGCTCGTTTTCGAGGTAGCGATCGACGAGGCGCAGATTGGGGAGGGTGATTCGATTCTTAAAACGCTCACCGATCTGTCGAAGTTTGTTGCAGATGTCATTGACACGCTCGGCGGACTTCTCTGACTCACTCATGTCTCACCTCCATGAGATGAGACGCGAGAATCCCGTACCATTGTTCGCGCGCAGCGGTAGCAAATGACTCCATTTTTTGCGCCCCTTAACCTAGTGCCATTCGCCCATAAGCGCGAATGGCACTAGGTCGTAGCGGCTGCGGCGATTACTACGGCCGAACGATCGTCGCTAGACATGAATTGGTTTCAGGAAACAGCGTGCGGGCCTTGGCGATTTCTGCCCCAAAGACGGGAGTATGCCCAGAATCG
>DATJEN010000285.1:0-9382 GCA_035496575.1 Pirellulales bacterium | reverse complement strand
GCATGGTGCGAACCTTTCGCGAAAAAAGCGCAAAACGGTACGTACCGTTTTGGCTCTCGTGAAATGGGCCGCACTGCCACACGCGGGCAGGTAACTAAGACTAGATTTCGGCAGGTTTTAGGGTCAATGGGCGGCACAGGACTCGAACCTGTGACTTCCACCGTGTGAGGATGGCGCTCTAACCAACTGAGCTAGCCGCCCGCAGGAGCAACGCCTGATTCTATCGGTGGCCGCAAGGCGTCGCAACGGGCTGACCGTGGCCGGATGAATGCATCCGCGGTAGCTGAGCGTCAGCTCGAAACCTGCAACTCAGACATCAGCAGCAGATCGAGGATGCTGTAGCGTTCGTCCGATTCGTAGACGATCGCCGTACGTCCGGAGGGAGAAATCGCGACGAAGTCAGGATGACGAACTTCGAACGCGCGGCCATCGGCCATGCGAAACGTGAATGGCCGGAAAGGCGTCTGATGCAACGTCGCCCGGAATTGTTCGTTCGTCATTGCGGTGCGATCAGCACGCGGCTAATTGTGGCGCACTATGCCGTTGCCGGCTTGTCGCTCGACGGGACGGGCTCTTGGGTGGGCGGCTCGAACTTAGGCGCGGTCGGCTCTTCGTAATCGTCCGCGTAGCGCTGGGCGACACGGCTGGAAGACTGGTTGTGCGACGACGCATAGGTGGCGGAATCCACCTCGCTCTTGATGTCGTTCAGTCCCTTCTTGAACTCCACGATTCCCTTGCCGAGCGAGCGGCCTACTTCAGGCAAACGCTTGCCGAACAAGAGCACCGCAATCACACCCACGATCAACAATTCGGTTGGGCCAAGGCCAAACATCACACACCTCTTCGATTATCTTTGCGGCGGCCGCGCGCTGGCCGACAGGCCTATGCGTCGCGAGACGTCTCTTTGTCGTCCTCAATCCCCTGCACGCCTTTTTTGAACTCGACTACGCCCTGGCCGAGCGAACGCATGACGCTGGGCAGCCGGCTGCCAAACAGGATCAGAACGATGAACGCGATGATCACCAGCTCTTGAATGCCGATGCCGAACCAGCCGACCACAAAGAGTCGCTCGAGCGCGATAGGAGACATGGAGTGCGCCTAAATGGAGGGAGTCGGACCGGCTGATGCCCAAGACGCATGATTGCCCGCAAGAAGCGTGGCTAGCACGTCGCCCGGCTGCGACCCGTTACCTTAATTCTACTGGGCCGTTATGCCATGTCAAACGACGCAAGCGGTCGCGCCGCACTGGCTTACCGCAATTTTGGCGATTTATTTGGCGGCGCGCTGGCGAACGGCCGTGTCGACATAGAGCGGCAGAAATCGGTAGTAAACCTCGAGGCACAAGGTCGCCAGTGAGGTGCTGTAGACCCGGCCGCCACAGCCTCCCCACACGGGGTCGGGATCCCAGCTCCCCCCCAGCCCGCCGTCGTGACGCTGTGCGGCCAACAGCTGCGGCTGCAGCGCGTCGTTCCAGCGCGACCAGGCATCGCCTTGCGTTTGATAGAGCGCGAGCGTCGCGTAATACCAGTAGTAGTAGTTCGTCGTCGAGGTTCCGGGCAACTCCTGCAATAAGTAGCTTGTTGCCTCCTCTTTGGAGACGGCGGGTTCGACGATGCCCAGAAACTGGCGACAAGCGAGCGCTTCGGCAGTCATCGATCGGCTGACAATCGGCCGCGCTGCCTGATAACAGGCCAGGCCCCCGCTGCGGCCCAGGGCCACGCTGCGCAAAAATCGGGTGGCGCCGTCGCGCGTGCTTTGCGGAATGGGAACTCCCGCGAGCTCGGCACTCTTGAGCGCCATCAACTGCCAGCCAAGTTGGCTGGTGTCGCCCGGATCGCTGGGCTGATAGCGCCAACCGCCGGTGACCCGGTCCTGCGCTCGAATGGTGTAGTCAAGTGCCTTTCGCACGGCCGGCTGTAACCGCGCATCGGAGGTCATGGCAAAGGCTTCGCTCAAAGCACACGTCGCCATGGCGTGACAATACATACGCTCATAGCGGTTGGTCGTGGCGGCCAGGCAACCCTCGGTGTCTTGCACGCTGAGCAGGAATTCCAGGCCGCGGCGGACAGTGGCCTGGTGAGCGCCGCGCGTATGCGTGTTTCCGCCGGCGAGAAATGCCAGCAGGGCCAAACCCGTCAGGCCACTGTCGGCGTGCAATCCGGCGGCCTGGCGTTCTTCGCCATCGGCGGCGCGCCCCGAGCCGGCGCCCAAGCTGCGCGCGTCCCAGCGGCCTGCGGCGCGTTGATTCGCCGCCAGCCAGGCCAGCGCCTCGTTCACGGCCGCTTCGGTTACTTCCGTTGCACCTTTCCCCTTGCGGACGTGGTCGCCAACGCGTTCGCGTAGCGCGCCAGGAATCTTGCTGGTACCTTGCGGCGTTCCGCTGGCTCCAAGCTGCGCGCCCGGAAGTTTGCCCGCGCCACTGGTGTCCAAGTCGGTCGAGCTCGCATCGGGCGACGCGGCAGGAGTGGCGGAGCTTCCCTTGTCGCCGGCTGTGGCGCTCGACTTTGCCGGCGCCGGATCGGGCGGCGGAACATTCTTCAAACTATCGCTTTCGTTCGTTTCCGTGACTTCCATCTGCTCGGCCGCAGTCGCGCTTTGCGGTCGCGCAACCGGCTCGCGCAGCTCCGATGCTTCGGGCGCTGCGACCTGTTCGCTCGGTCGACTGCGTACGACGGCCGCGCTCGTCGGCTCTGCGATCGTGGTTCGTTGCCGCTCCGGCTCGACGAGCGTTGGCGGCGCTGAAAGCTCGGCCGGCGCCAAACTCGCCTTCGACACCGCATACGCGGCATCGGGCTTGGGAAGCCACGAACGGTCGTTGGTTGTTTCGCCCAGGGGCAAGTCACCAAGAGCCGCCTGACTCGCCGCCCCGTCGGGCGATCCCTCGACCAGCGCGATCTGAATGCCAGTGCCGTCGGGCGCTCCGACGCTCGAGGTCACGATGTTGATCGTCGTCAGGTAGATGCCCAGCAGCAGATGTGCGAGCAGCGACAAGACGACGCACTTGCTAAGCGGTTGCGATTGCCCCCACCGCGTGCGAATCAGGATCAAGATCGCCAGCGTGAGCACGACCAGGCCCGCCCACACGATCCAGCGAGTGAGCTGTGTGTCCCAGGCAAATGCGAGCAGTGGTGGCAGGTTAGCGCACAGCATCGGTGTTTTTGGCCGCCATTTCGACTGAAACCGCTAGATCGGCAATGCCCGATTGTTTGCAGGCGGCCAATACGTCGGCCACGCGCTGAAAGGGCGCGCTCCCGTCCCCGCGCACGAGAACGCCTAGCCCGCGATATTGGCTGCGCGCTTTCTCCAGCCGCTCGCCCAGCTCTTCGAGCGTGACGGGCTTGTGTTCGAAAGTGATCTGCCCGTCGGCATACACGTTGATGATTTTCTTCTCGGGCGCGGCGCTTAGCGCCTGGGCGGCTTTGACCTGCGGCAACTTGAGTTCGATCTGCCGCTCGGCCTCCACGAACTTGGCGCCGACCGTGAAAAAAATGATCAGCAGAAGCAAGACGTCGATCATGGACGTCAAGTTCAAGGCGGGCATTTCTTCAAGCGATTGTCGCGATGGCATGGCGCGTGGGGGTTAGGGGTTGGGGAGTTCGAAGAATCGCTTGTCAGGCGGCGGTGGAGCGTCCCTTGCCGCGCAGCTTGCCCTGGCGATCGTCGTGCAGGGCCTCGGCCGAGATCAACCCGACGACTTCTTGTCCGAGTCCATCCAAGTCGCCGAGCAACTTCTCCACGCGGCCCACAAAGAACAGATAGAAGCACAGGGCCGGTATGGCGATCATGAGACCCGCGGCCGTGGTGAACAGGGCTTCGCTAATTCCAGACGCCAGCAGCTCCGTGCGGTGCATCGCTTCGGCGGTGGAAATGGCGCTAAACATCCGCATCATGCCGAACACCGTCCCGAGCAGGCCCATGAGCGGGCTGACCGTGGCCGCCGCATTGAACACGCGGATATAGCGGCGCAAGCCCACCGCCGCGCGCTCGCCGGCATCGATCAGGGCTTGTTCGAGCTCGACCGCGGGGCGGCCCCACTTGCGCACCAGCGCGGCAAACACTTCGGCCATCGGGCTGCCGTTTTCTTGGCATGATTCGAGCGCCTGTTCTCGGTCCCACTTACCCTCGCGCATCTGGTGCAGAAAACGCTTGACGAACGGGCGGGGGATGACGCGGCCGCGCCGCAAACTAATCGCCCGTTCGAACAGGAACACCAGGGTGATGAACGAACAGGCGAACAAAGGCAGCATCATTAGGCCGCCATCGCGCAGCACGTCCAGCAGATTCTTGGCCATCAGTTCGCCGGGGCCTCGCTGCGGCGCGGCAACGGCATCCGCGCCAGTCGCGCCCGTTTCTTCGGCCACGGCGTGCGTCGGGCCGACGTTTCCGGCCACGATCGCCATGAGCAAGGCGCCCAATCCAAGCAGCCGGAAAGTGTTTCGTAATGTGCTCGACATATTCGCTGTCCTTTGCGCTTCTTGCGCGTTTGTCATTTCCTTGTCGCTGATTCCGCGGCGTAACGGTTGCGTGCAATTTCCCGCCGCTCGTTCGCCTCGGCGGAAAATTCTGAGTCCGGGTACTTCTTCAGCAACTGTTCGTACGTTTCGACAGCAGCGGACCATTGCCCCAAATGCTCACGACATTTGCCAGATTGCAGCAAGGCAGCCGCATGCCAGCGCGGAAATTTGCAAGTCTCATCCAAGTGGTCGTACTCGGTCAGCGCCGTCCGATAGTCTTCCTGGTGGAAATAGGTTTCGGCGAGCATCCATTGGGCAATGGCTTGTGTCTCGCTGCCCGCGGCGCGCGGCGAGGCGATTGCCTTGCGGTAGGCCTCTCGCGCGTCATCAAAATCGGCAGCGGCAGCGCGGCAGCGGCCAACGAGGTAGTCGGCCTCGTGCTGCCGCTCAAAGTTGGCGAACCGGGTTTCGATGCCAGCGGCGATTTGCCCAGCTTCGTTCCACCTCTTGAGCTGCGCGAGCGACTGCGCGCGGCGCAGTTCGATCATCGCTGCCCGAGGTGAGTTGGCGGTCTCAGGCTGGCCGCTCAGTGCGGCAAAACGTTCCGCCGCGCTCTCAAAGTCGTTGCGACGGAAGGCCGCTTCGGCGATCAAGTATCGAGCGGTGTCGGCGGAAGCGCCGCTGGGGACCTCCGCCAGCAGTTTGGCGAGCGGCGGATCGACGCCCTCCCATCTTTGTTGGGCCATCGCGAGCTGCCCTTCCAGCAACAGCGCTCGTTGCGAGACGGTCGAGCTTGCAGTGGATAGATCCAACGCGCTGTGCAACTGCGCTGCTCGCTCGACCTGGTCGTCCGCCAAGGCGCGCTCCGCCAGCCACAGCGTCGCTTGCTGGGCAAACTGGCTATTGGGGAATTCCTGACGCAGGTGCTCGAACACGTCGGCCGCCTGTTTTTCTTGCTGCCTGACCTCCAAGAGCCGCGCACGGCGGTAGAGCACCGCGTCCATCTGCTCGAATTTGGGAAATCGCGCGGCCAATTGGGCGTAGGTCTCACTCGCCTGGGAAACGGCGCCCGTTTTTTCCTGGAGCAAACCGAGTCTCCACAACGACTCCTGGGCCCGATCGCTCTGGCCATATTTCTCAGCCACGAGTGCGTACATGGCGATCGCGGCGTCCGGTTGCTCTAGCTGCTCGAGCGAAAGGCCGGCCATGAGCGCCGCCTCGGGCGCGCGTTGATCGCCCGGATACTTATCCACCACCTGCCTGAAGGCTTCGGCCGCCGGCTGCCAGGCTTTTTGCCGGTAATGGCTCCAAGCCAGTCCCGACCAGGCCGCGGCTTGCACCGGTTCGTTCTTCGTCAGCTCTCCGAACAGTCGCGCCGCACGCTCGAAGTCACCGGCCTGGTAGGCAGCTTCAGCCACTTTCAGCGAAGCCACGACAAGCGTTTCTCGCGAACTGCCGTCGCGCACTGATTGCAGCGATCGCTCGGCTTCCGCAAGCTGCCCCTGGTCCGCCTGAGCTTGCGCGAGCAGGGTCTCAGCCTCGACGCGCTCGTCTGCATCGAGCTGGCCGACATTTTCACGCAGGCTAGTCAGGACGACGGCCGCCTCCGCGTGCTTCTTGAGTGCAACGAGCGCGCGAGCTTTGGCGAGCATTGCTTGCTGTCGAAACGTGGATTGCGGCCAGTGCTCGAGAAGCTCATCCGCAAGAGTGATGCACGAGCTTTGGTCGTTTCTCATGACCGCGATGCGCAGCATGCCGAATTGAAAATCGTCGCTCCAAGCGTCATCGGGCCAACGCACGAGCGCGCTCGTGAGCGTGGCATTAGCCTTGTCGAATTCTTTGAGCTCAATCAATCCGTCGGCGGCCTGGTAAACGCAGGCAGGCGCCAAACGATGCTTTTCGTCCACGGCCGCGGCTCGATTGAATGTCTCGATCGCCGCAGCCAATTTGCCCTGTGATTTTTGAGCCACCCCGAGCCAATACCCAGCTTCGACCGCCAGTTGCCCATCGAGCGTCGCCGCCGCGAGCGGTGTTTCCGCATCGGCATGTCGATTCAGTTTTGCGAGCGCGTAACCGATTCCCAACTGCCGACGGGCAGGCTGGTATTTAGGGAACTCGCGCTCAAGCTTGTTCAATGCTTCCACGGCGGGTTCGTGTTTGCCAAGCGAGTTTTCCAGCGTGCCCAGCTCCAACAGCGCCGCAGCCGCGATTGCGCCATCGCCGCCCGCTAGTTCGCGATAGGCTTGCCTCGCCAGCTCGCGCTTGCCGAGCAGTTGCTCTGCGCGGGCAAGCCCTAGACGGCACTCCGCTGACAAGGGACCCGTTGGATATTGAGCCAGCGCGCTCGAAAACAGCCGTTCGGCCGCTCGGCCGTCTCCTTGCTCCAGGGCAATGCTCGCCAGGTAGGGCAGGGCCCTTGCGCAAAGCGAATCGGACGCGTACTTCTCCAGGAACGCTTCCAGGTCATGCTTCGACCCATCGCGATCGCCGGCCAAATATGCGGCTTCTCCGCGGCGATAGAGTGCTTGCCGGGCGTAGCGGCCCGTTGGATCCTGCTCCAACAACTGGCCGAACTGGGCACGAGCTTCGTCCAACCGGTTCAGTTGGGCCAAGGCTTCTCCGTAATAGAACCGCGCCTGCCGCGCGCGAGCATGGCTGGGATTCTCGGCCAAGAACTTTTCGAAGGCGCTGCACGCGTCTTGCCACTGGGCGCGCTTGTAATGCGCCACGGCTTGCGCAAGAGCGTCCTCCTCCGCGCTGGCGGCAGCGTTCCACACAGCGCATGCCAGGATGGCCAGCGCGACTCGCGCAATTGGACGCATGGCGAGATTGCCAGGTGCGGCGGGAAAAGAGGCCCGAAAATCGGGCAGATAGTAGTTGCCTTGAGCACCCGCCGACAAGGCCGATCCGGCCGCATGCCAGCAGCCCGCTCGATGCCTCTAAGCCACGCTAGCTGACCTGCAGGACGCCACTAAAAGTCGGCGTCGGCTCCGGTGTCGACATTGCCAACCATGTGGAAGTGGTTGTGATCGATGTACAGCACTTCGCGGGCGTCCTCATCCTTCAGCGTGTGCGGGATCGGCCAGCCGATACGCGTCACTTGCGTGTAGTACACCGTGCACTTGTAGTGGGCATGATGTAGTTGCGCCGGGCCAATCAACGGATAGAAGCGTGGGGGATCGATGTAATCGGAGATTTTTGTCTTCACGATGCGGACGTTAAGCCGCTGCACCTCGTGCATGAAAGGAAATCCACCCTCGACCGGATGAGCCCGCTCGAGCGTCCGCATCACTTCATCGTCACTGGGTGGATCGAGCGCTTCCGTGGGTGAATTTGCCGTGATTGGCCCCAAAATCGGAGCCCGATCGTAACGCTCCTTTTCCCAGAATTCGTCTTCCTTGCGATCTTGGAAGTAAGGGCTGACCGGAATCGGCACGCCGAACACACCGAGGTTCGGGCCGGCAACACCTGCGCAGCCCACGCTCGAGATAATCGCCAATCCCAGTGCGATAACGCCGAGGGTGGCTTGATGTCGGTTCGCCATGACGAATTCCTTCCAGAACGGTGGTCAGCTCTCGCCTGGCTCGTGCCCTGACCAGTGGTCAGGGGCGGCAAACGGCCCTTCGGCCCGCACCGAAGCCAGCGTTAGCCCTACTTATCGTGATAAGTTGTGGCAAACTTGCGGGTTTTTCCGGTTGTAGCGGAAAAACCGCGCTCGTTAGCCCAACGCGGATGCCAGCGATGCTGCGATTCGCGAACGAAAAATCCCCGCGCGGTCCAAGTGATTGAGCCGGCGGGGATCGATCGTATTCAGCTTAAGCTGGCTGACTAGTGGTGGTTGCGATCGTAGAAGTCGAGGAACCACCAACCGTCATCCCATTCGAGGGCCACCTTGCGCCATCCGAGCGGCACCTGGGGATAGGGATAGAACGGACCAATGAACGGCCAGGCCGTCGGCGAGTATTGCTTGGGATAAGTCAACGCCGCGTAGTTTGGATAAGCGGCGTAGCTCGGCCAGGCATAATTCGGCATGTGCGGTTGATCGTAGGCCGGCGGCGCGCCAGGGCTGCCACCCGCGTACATCGGAGGCGGCCCCCCTTGGCGAGCTGCACTCTTGAGGGCATGGTAGCCGGTATGAAAACCGGTCGGCTGCACTTCACCGTCTGCTTGCGCTTGCGGAGCTTGCGCTTGGGGCGAGGCACCGGCAGGTGACATCGGTTCCGGGTTCGTGAATGAGGCCTTGCGATTGGCCGAGCGGGCTGGGGGCGCCTTCGTCGCGGCCGGTTTGACCTCGAGCCCGTTGACGATCTTTTCGATGCCTTCCAAGTCGCTGACGACCTGGAGAGCTGCCTGCAATTGCTGCTCGCTGTTGACGCGACCATTCAGCCACACGGTGCCGTTCTTGTATTTGACACCCACGCTGTAGCTTTGCATTTGGCGGCTGTCACGCAGAGCCATGGCAATTTGTTCGGCAGTGGCTCGATCCTCGCGTTCGCCGGCACGGACTGCGCCGGGCAGGCTTGCGGCCGCGAGAATGAGGCACGTGAAGATAGTGCGTCGCATTTCCCCCTCCCTGATTGAATTCGAACGCCAGGCTCATTCGTCGCCTGGGAGCGGCCAAGAAACCGTGCGAACGGCTGCTCGAGTCCCTGTCGACGCGTGGTTGTCTTCGTTTTTTGAGCCGGGCAATCGGCTGAGGACACCAGCATTGCCGGGCTCACCAGGCGACGGAGCACTTGCGCGGCTCGATGCGCCCGATTGACCTAACAATAGGTGTCGGCTTCCGATTATGCCGAAGGGGAGCTTTTTTCCGGTCTTGCCGGCCTTTTGTGCCGGAACCGGTTATAGGGGAATGCTGGCGGGCTGTTGCGAGCAGTTGCTTAGAAGGAACGCTCGAATACGTCGCGGGGCGTGTGGGCGCGGAAATC
>DATJEN010000284.1:0-9160 GCA_035496575.1 Pirellulales bacterium | reverse complement strand
CGCGCGGCGACGGTTTGACGATCGCCTATCACGGGCTGAATTTGGGCCGCATCTCGCTGTGCGCCAACGCGGCGGGCACGATGCGGCTGATGATGGCCAGCATGATCCCGTGGGCCAAGTACCGCAAAACCTACGGCGCCGCGATCGCGACTCGCGAACTGGTGCAGCGCCGCTTGGGCCGCCTGGCCGGCCTGGTCGTGGCCTGCGACGCGCTGGTGCAGTGGGGCGGCGGGCTGATCGACGAAGGTTACCGCGGCGAAATGGAATGCGTGATCGCCAAGATTTTTGGCAGCGAAGCCCAGAAAGAAGCGGCAATCGAGTTGTTGATGAAGACGCACGGCGGACGTTCGTTCCTGCACGGCCACCTATTCGGCGACAACGTGCATGAGTACCTGGCTCCGTGCATCTACGAGGGCGAAGGCGAAATGCTCTCGATGGCGTTCTTCAAGTCGCTCGTCAAGCAACACGGCGTCGAGTTCTTCGAGCCGGTTGGCAAGGCTCTGCAGGCGGCCAACATCCGCAAGCCAAACCTCGCGAATCCCGCGCATCTGTGGGCCCTTCGTGGCGCCATGGCTCCCTATGCCAAGTGGCTAGCTGGGCAATACCTGCGGCCCAAGGCACGCACCACGCTGCCGAAAATGCCGCCCGCGCTTGCCCGTCACGCCGAGTACGCCGTCAACTTCTTGCAGAGCTCGCGCCGCGAAATCTCGGGCACGATGAGCAAGCATCAGTTAGGCCTGGCCGATCGCCAGTGCCGCATGTCGGAGCTGTCGGGCCGCTTGCAAGATGCCGTCACGATTTTATGCACCGCGTTGTATGCTGCTCGCCAGGACGACGAAGTGGTTCGCATCGCGGCGGATGTGTTCTGCCAGGATCTGACGCGCAAGCTGAAGGGCGGGCGCCCGAGCGATCGCTACTTCCGCAATGTGAGCAAGCTGGGGGCGGCGATTGTGGAAGGCGGCTTCAAATCGATCGCCGGGGTCGAAGCTGGCGAGATCATGATGCCGTACAACAACGCTTAGCCATCGATCGACCTTACAGAACGGCAACGAAATCGGCCAATTCGGGGGTGGCGGACGTCCGCCGCCCCCGAGTCGTTTTGCGGAGGGTTGCCCGGCGCCTGCGTAGCGCTCGCGCCATGCGCAACTTGACGCGCGCAGGCGAAAGCGGAGAATTGGCGCACGCGATCGCACCAGGTGCAAGGAAACTCCCGTGGCGACTTTTGCCGTCATCTTGCCGGCCGCTGGGCAAAGCGCACGATTTCAGGACAAGAACTACAAGAAGCCCTTTGCGCCCTTGGCCAATAAGGCCGTGTGGCTGCACTCGGCCGAAAAGTTCATCGCCCGTTCTGACGTCAAGCAGCTTGCGGTGGTGATCTCGCCTGAGGATCGCGAGTACTTTGAATTCAAGTTCGCCGCCAACACGGCGATCCTCGGCATTGACGTGATCGATGGCGGCCGCGAGCGGGCCGATTCGGTGGCCAAAGCCCTGGCACGCGTGCGCCCCGACATCGATTACGTGTGCGTCCACGACGCGGCGCGGCCATGCCTCGCCGACGAGTGGATTACGAACATTTTTGCAATCGGTGAGAAAACGGGCGCCGCGATCTTCGGGATTCCGGTAACCAGCACGCTCAAGCGCGTAGGCGGCGACCACCGGGTGCAGGAAACCGTGCCCCGCGACGGACTGTGGGAAGCGCAGACTCCGCAGGTATTCGCCCGGCAGTTGTTGCTTGATGCCCACGCGCGGCGCGGCGATTTTCCAGCCACCGACGATGCTCAGCTCGTGGAACGCATCGGCCACCCGATCACCGTGGTGCCTGGTTCCACGATCAATCTGAAGATCGCGACGCGCGAGGATTTACGCCTGGCCGAACAGGCCCTCAAAGCACTGCCCAAGCCCAAAATGTCCGGTCCGGGACATCCGTTTGCCGGCGACGACATGTGGCGGTAGCCGTGGGGTCGGTCGAATCGCTCGCGGCCGTCACAGCGCCTTGGTGAGAAAGGAAGCTTGTTTTGCAGGACATTTTGGCGGAGCTCGAGTGGCGTGGGCTGGTTCATCAGACCACCGATAGCGGACTGCAAGCGTGGTTGAACGAGGCCAGCCGCACGCTGTATGCCGGATTTGATCCAACGGCCGATAGCCTGCACGTGGGCAGCCTGATGCCGCTCATGATTTTGCGGCGCTTCCAGCGCGCTGGTCACCGCCCGATCGCGCTTGTCGGTGGGGCAACCGGCATGATCGGCGACCCCAGTGGTAAGAGCGAAGAGCGCAACCTGCTGTCGGTGGAAACGCTGCGCGCGAACCTGGCCGGCATCGAGCGTCAAATGCGGCTGTTGCTGGAGTTCGACGCCGGAGCCAATGCCGCGCTGCTCGTGAATAACCACGATTGGATGCGCGCGTTCAGCTATCTCGATTTCCTGCGCGATATTGGCAAGAACTTCCCGGTCAATGTCATGCTGGCCAAAGACTCGGTCCGCAATCGGCTGGAACGCGGCGATGCCGGGATGAGCTATACCGAGTTCAGCTACATGTTGCTGCAGGCCTATGACTTCGTCTACTTGCAACAGAAATTCGGCTGTCAGTTGCAGCTTGGGGCGAGTGACCAGTGGGGAAACATCACGGCCGGAATCGACTTGGCGCGCCGCATGCACGGCGTTCAGCTTTATGGGCTTACCTGCCCGCTCTTGACCAAGAGCGACGGCACGAAGATGGGCAAGACCGAGAGCGGCACGGTGTGGCTATCGCCCCAGCGGACGAGTCCTTATGCGTTCTATCAATACTGGATCAACATCGATGATGCCGATGCCGGCAAATGTCTGCGTTTCCTGACGGAGCTCTCGCGCGAGGAGATCGAGGCGCTCGATGCATCGCGGGCTGTCGATCCCGGCAAGCGCGAAAGCCAGCGCCGCCTGGCCGAAGAGCTGACGCGGCTGATCCATGGCCAAAGCGGCCTGGAAGCAGCCCGCCGCGCGACCGAGATTTTTTTTGGCGCCGAGATCGATGGGCTCTCGCAAGCTCAGCTCGAAGAGATCTTCGCGGACGTTCCGAGCAGGCAGTTGCCTTGGTCGCGCTTGCAAGGCGAGGGGCTCAACGTTGTCGACGCGCTCGTGGAAGGTGGCCTGGCGAAATCGAAAGGCGATGCGCGGCGCACCGTCGAGCAAGGCGGGGCCTACGTCAACAATCGCCGCATCGAGGGGCTGGACACGCAACTGGGTCGCGGCCACCTGGCCAGCGAGTCGGTCATGATCCTGCGCAGCGGCAAGAAAAAATATGCCCTGTTGCGGTTCAGCGACTAGACCGGCCCGCCTGCGCGTCGCTCTTGGCGAACACTCCGCGGACGGCCAGGGCGATCGCGGCGAATAGCAACGAACTGAAAAGCACTGACCCGCACAAAACCACGCCGAAGTAATCCCGCAGCAAAACGAGTTCCGGCGGCTCCGCGCTACGCGGCGGCTGCCGGCGCACGGGCCCCTGCTGCGCTTGATTGGGGACCGCTTCGCGCCAGGCCGTCCATTGCTGGCGAGCTTCAGGCGTGTCGAGTTCTCGCAGGGCCGACTCGCGCAGACGCACGAGCGACATGACCAGCGCAGCCACCATCGCAAAATAGAGAGCCAACCCTAGCGCGAACTGCTTGCGCGTGGTGAACCAGTTTGCCCACGAATCCCGGCTCATTTGGCAGGCGGGAGCAAATCGAGCACCGCGCTCGCCAGCGCGGTAATGCCGGTTTGCAACGTCAAATCGGGGTCTGGGTAGTACAGCGCCGAATGCAGTGACGGAGGTTCCTGCCCACCGCGCTTCAGGCCGGCCAGCCGCTTGGGCTCGACCGACCCCAGCCGCAGCATGCAGATGGGCACACCGGCTCGGCCATAGCGGCTGAAGTCTTCGCCCCCCATCGATTGCTCCGAGGGAACAACGTTCGCGTCGCCGATCGCCTTGCGCAACGAGGGCAGCACGCGCGCCACGAGCTTTTCGTCGTTAAACAACGAGGGAGTGAACTCGTCGAGCGTTTTGACGTCCGGCTTCGCAGCGCCGGCACTCGCGGCAACGGCTTCCGCCTTGCGGCGAATGCCGTCGAGTAGCTTCTGTCGAACTTCGTCCGAGAAGCTGCGCACGGTTAGCTGTAGTTTGCAACTGTCGGGTATGACATTGTGTTTCGCGCCGCCATGAATGGAGCCCACCGTGACCACGGCCGGTTCGAGTGGATTGGATTCGCGGCTGACGAGCGTTTGCAGGGACACGATGAGCTCGGCTGCTTGCACGATGGGATCGATGGTCGTGTGCGGCGCAGCACCATGGCCACCCCGGCCGTGCATGGTGATGTCGACGCTGTCCACGTTCGCCAGTGAATAGCCGGTTCGGTAGCCAACCTTGCCGGTCTCAAGCGTTGCGTCGACGTGCATCGCCAGGCCCATGTCGGGCTTCGGAAACTTTTCGAATAACCCTTCCGCCAGCATGCGTTTCGCGCCTTCGCCCTTCTCCTCGGCGGGCTGCCCGATGAGCACCACCGTACCTGACCAGGCATCTTTGTGGCTGGCAAGAAACTGGCCTACACCGGTCAGGTTCGTCATGTGGATGTCGTGGCCGCAGGCGTGCATGACGCCGATAGACGTGCCATCCTTCGCTTTGACGGTCAGCTTCGAGGCGTACGGCAGATCGGTCTTTTCGACGACTGGCAACGCATCGAGATCGGTCCGCAGCATCAAGGTCGGCCCGCGACCGTTTTTGATCACCCCCACGAGTCCGTAGCCGCCGATGCCAGTGTGCACCTCGATGCCAGCCTGCTTCCACAGCTCGGCGATTTTTGCCGCGGTCTGCTGCTCCTCATTCGAGAGCTCTGGATGTTCGTGGAATTGCCGGTACACGCCCACAAGCTCAGGGACGTGCTTGGCGGCCCATTGAGCGGGCGATTCGCCACAAGCGTGTGCGCAGCAGATCAGCGTGGCCGCAGCCAAAACGATTCGTAGGCAGTTCATGGAAATATCCGGGCCAGGGAATGCAGTCGAAGGCTCTTGGTGTGGCCTATTCTAAGCCGAGCGGCTGCCCAGCCGCCAATGACCACTGAGGCAGGAGCTCCCGCAGTGTCGGCAATAACAGCGAAACCGCACGCGCCCGGTGGCTTAGCACCGTTTTCACGACGGGCGAGAGCTCGCCAAACGTGCGGTGATATTCAACGACTTCGAAGAGCGGGTCGTATCCGAACCCATTGTGGCCTGCTGGCTTGAATCGGATGCGGCCACGGCAGTTGGCCTCGCAGCTCGCCCGCACATTGCCGCGGGAATCGGCCAGAACCAGGTGGCAGATGTAATGGGCGGTCCGTCGTTCCAGGGGAGTCTTGCCGAGCTCCTCGAGCAGCAGGGCATTGTTACGCTCATCATCCGCGTCCGGGCCCGAATACCGCGCCGAGTAGACGCCAGGCCGGCCGTCGAGGGCATCCACCGAGATGCCGCTGTCCTCACCTAAGGCCCAGGCCTGCAAGTGCAGCGCTTGTTGGGTGGCCTTCAGTTGCGCGTTCTCGGCGAAGCTGTGGCCCGTTTCCTCGACAGCAAGCGCGTTTGGGAAATCGGCCAGCGTGCGAAGCTCGAGCGGCTCTTTTGCCAACAGCTCCAAAAGCTCGGCGGCCTTCTTGCGATTCGCGGTGCCGAGCACAAGAAGCGGAGGCATGCTCGAAAACAGCCAGGTGTGGAAGCCGCAGCGCGGGCGGGCGAACGATGGCGCACGCTGCGGTTGTAGCCTGGGCAGTCAGCTTCCGCTAGCGCAAGTTGGCGGTTCGGCCGTAGTCGCTGCTGATCATGCGGCGCGGAACTTCGACCGGCATGGGCTGCATGTCGAAGGGAATGTTCGCCAGCTTTTTGGCCTGGCCTACCTGCGGCGGTTTGCCGGGCTCCGTTTTCGTTTCGGGTCCGAACGTTTGCATGATCTTGTGAATGGCCGGATTGATCTCGATCTTTCCGTCCGCTCGCTTGGTGCCGACCGAATCGAACGACCCCACCGTCACGATGCTCGAGGCGCGGTCGTGGAACTCATAAGCCTCGAACTTCTTTTTGCGCAGCGCCTCGGTCAACAAGTGCGCGCTCTTTGCCGCGTCCTCCAGATAGCTCTTGGGCAGCTCACCGCGATCGATTGCCTCTTGGCGTTTCTTGTCCAGGATCACGGCATGGCCCGAAAACGTGGCGACTTTCACGGTGTACTGCTTGGGACAATCGAGCAGACTGTGCGGCACGCCCTTGTTCATTTCCACCACCATCTTGTCGATGCCCTTGGGCACAAAGTACTCGCTAGGCAAGATGGGGTTGGTGATGACAAACGCATTGGCCATTGGGCCGCGTTTCAGCTCCTCGCTGTCCTTGGGAAGCATCGATTCCTTCACCTGCTTTTGGATCGCGCGCAGGCCGGCCAGAGATTGGCTGCTCGCCTTGCCGTCGTCAGTCGCTAGCGATTTAGGAGTGGCGTACTTGAGCTTCTTGAGCACCTTCTGCGCTTCCGGGTCATCGACCGTCGGGTAGTCTCCGACGAGCACGGCGATTTCCAGGACGTCCTTGTCTTGCTGATAGCGCATCAGCGGCGCTTCGCCGTAGGAATCGACGCCCTTGCCTCGCACCGGCTTCGAGAAGTCGAAGTGTTTTTGGTAAGAGTAGGCATTCAGCTTGTAATCGTGACGCAGTTCGTAAACCAGTTGCCGCGCCTGTTCTTCGGCGCCCTCGCCCGTAAAGGTGGTGGCCATGATCATCCATGGCCCGTTCTGGTCATTGATCGAATAGACTTGCTTGGGGTCGGCCTCGAGGTGCTTGAAGACCACAAGCTTGGCCCACGGCGGGGTCGCTTTCGATTGCGCGACAAGCACGCACGTGAGCACGACAGCGAGTCCAACACAACGTCGAAGGGGCATAGCGTCTCCTGGGGACCAACTCTGAAACGAGAGTCGATCCTCGGCAACGTAGAGATTTGAAATGAACCAGACGTGACGAAAAACTCAGGCCTCGCTTGCTAGCGAGACCGCCAGAAATGAGGGCGGGAGTGTAGCAACTGCTTTCTGGCGTGCCAAGGCGAGGTCATGCCAGCTCACCCGGCCTGCGACAGGGCGGTTTTGACTGCCAGCACGCCCTCGATCTTTGCGGCATCGCTGGCGGTCGCCAGTACGGGCAGAATACCGCCTACCTGGCCGCGAACTGCGGCCATTTCGACCGGGGCATAACGGCAGGCGGTGCCGCGGCCGCGGCCGGATGCGTCGATCGATTCCAGCAAGACCTCGAGCTTCGCGCCGCGCAGGGCTACGCAGTAGCGTCCGCGCAGGTCCCCCTCGAGCACGGCCAGGCGGCGTGCCCGGTCGGCCTTGATGGCCGGCGACACTTGCCCCTCCATGGTCGCCGCCGGCGTGGTGCGCCGGGCGCTGAATGGGAAAATGTGGATCTTCGAGAAGCCAACCTGCTCGCACGCGACACACGTGGCCTGAAAATCTTCTTCGCTCTCGCCGGGGAAGCCCACGATCACGTCGGTCGTGAAGGCCGGCCGATCGAGTACCTCGCGCGCCAGTTGGCAACGATCCACAAACCGTCGCGCGCCCCAACGACGGTGCATCCGCCGCAGCACCGCGTCCGAGCCGCTTTGCATCGACACGTGCAAGTGCGGGCAGATGCGCCGTGGATGAGCGGCCATAACTGCGAGCAACTCGCGGGTGACCTCCGTCGCCTCGATGCTGCTGAGCCGGATGCGGAAGTCGCCGGGCAATGCGGCCAGCCGTTCGAGCAGGTGCGACAGCCGCAGCCACGCGTGCTTGGGCCGTGCGCGGTTCCACTCCACGCCGTAATGCCCCAAGTGAATGCCCGTCAGCACCACCTCGCGGTAGCCGTTATCGACTAGCCGTTCAACTTCCGCGACGATGTGCTCGGCAGGCCGGCTCGCCAGGTGCGGTCGAACGGTCGGAATGATGCAGAAGCTGCACCGCAGCATGCATCCATCTTGAACCTTTACGTAGGCCCGGTGCCGATCGCCAAAGCTCGAGATCCCGCTGGGCAATTCGGCTACGCCCGCTCGACCCAGCAAGTCGGGCAGCTCGCGCTTGTCGGTCACGACTTCAACCACCGACGGCAGCCCGGCGATTTCGTCGGGCGCGCGCGTGGCATAACACCCCATCACGACAATACGCGTGCCCGGGTTGCGACGAGCGAGCTGGCGAATCACCTGGCGGCTTTTCGAGTCGCCTTCGGCGGTCACAGTGCAGGTATTCACCACGCACAAGTTGGCCGCTTCACCATCGAGCGCGTCGCGATAGCCGGCCGTGTGCAGCGACTGCCGCACGAATTCCGTTTCGTATTGATTGACTTTGCACCCCAGCGTGACGGTTTTTAGCGTTTGCATCTGGGTTGCGTCGAATCACAGGGCGAACAAGGGGCTAAGCATGACCGGGCGGGATGCTCTAGCTTACGCAAACCGCGTGCTGCTGCAACCGCCCCACGATACGCGGAACCGGCGCGCTACTCGGGCACGGGTTCGATCGTGGCCGACATCGAACCCTTGCAGCTCTTGATCTGATCGTCCTTGCCGAAGGCGTGAACCTGGTCGCGCTTCAGCTCGGCGTGCTCTTTGGTGGTGGTGAGCAGAATGGCGCGCCCGCGCGCGTTGACCTCTTCGGCGAGCTGAAAGCCCTTTTCGACCGGATAGCCGAAAATCTGATGGACCATGTTGATGACGTATTCGAACGTGTGGTCCTGGTCGTCCCACAGGATGACGTGGTAACGGGGTTGGCGCTTGGGTTTCTTTTCGCTGCGGACGCTGCGCTTGCGGAGGGTTTCTTCGACCGGCTCGGCAACAGCAGCTTGCGACTCCTCAACCACGGCAGATTCCTCGACTGGCATTCTGGCGCAAATGGTTGGCCCGGCCACACGCAAGTCATTATATTGCAGAGCCTTGGCCGGTGCGAGCTTTGCCCAACTCGGCCTCGGTCACCATCCGAAAGCCCCTGGCCCCTTTTTCGATGGATAATCTGGACGCCTACCTCGAACAGAATCGCGAGCGCTTCGAGCGCGAACTGTGCGAGCTTATTCGGATACCCAGCGTCAGTGCGGATACAACCCACCGTAAAGATGTGCGCAAAGCCGCTGAGTGGGTCGCTGCCCAATTGGAGGCGCTGGGGCTTAACCCAGAAATCGCGCCCACTGCC
>DATJEN010000283.1:0-3814 GCA_035496575.1 Pirellulales bacterium | reverse complement strand
GATGGTCATTTCTCGACCAAGTTGATCCGTGCTCCCAAGCGGCAGGATGACGACCGTGCGATACCCGCGTAGACGCGAATCTTCCTTGTAGGCGAGAAACTCGTCGCAGACCTGCGCGTCTTCGATAATGATGGGCTTGTTCGTCTCGACAACCCGCATCGTCGCGCTTTGCTCCAGCTTCCACTTGGTTGGCGGATTGCTGGCCGGGTCCAGGCGCGGATCAAATCGAACAATGAGTTCCGACATCTGGGTCTTGCGATTGACCCCCATGATTCCGCACGAACTCCATGAGCTGTGCTGACACACGGCAACGACGATCCGGTTCAGAACCGCGGGCAGGTCAGTGCTGCTGTTAATCAGGCGCGCAATCTCTGCGACACTTGCCAACTTGTGGACCTCCGTCGGCTGCGCCGTCGATGGGCGACCTCGGCTTACAGTTTTGGCGTTTGTAGGCATTGAGTTTGCTACGGTTCGGAGGAGAGGATTCCGCTATTGTAGTAGGGATCGCAGGAAGACGCACGTGTCGGCGGGGGATAGGCTAAAGCACGCTAACCATGTGCTTCCGAGCATTGAAGCAGCCTGGTTCGGAGTGCCGCGATGAGCCTGACCATCTCAAAATCCTACGAGTTGTTCATCGCCAACCGCTGGCGCGCGTCGGCCGATGGGCGGGAAATACCCTCGATAAACCCGACGACCGAGGAGCCGTGGACCGCGTTCGCCGCTGCGACCACCGAGGACGTCGATGCGGCGGTGATTGCTGCCCACGAGGCATTCGAGAATGGGCCCTGGCGCCGCATGGCCCCTCGCGATCGCGGCAAAGCATTGCGGCGCATTGCCGATCTAATCCCCGCCCAAGCGGAACACCTTGGCCACGTGGAGACGACGGACACGGGTAAACTGTTTCGCGAAACGAGATGGCAGGCCCAGAATATTGCGGAGGTATTCAATTTCTACGCCGGCCTAACCGACACCATTGCCGGAGCCATCGCGCCCGCTGGCTTCGAACAGCCGATGGGTATGGTGCTACGCGAGCCTATTGGAGTGGTGGCGGCAATTGTGCCCTGGAACTCTCAGTTGCACTTGTCAGCCTTTAAGGTCGCGCCGGCATTGGCAGCCGGCTGCACTGTAGTGCTGAAGCCCTCTGAGCAGGCGTCGGCCGCCGTGCTCGAATTCGCCCGGATCTTCGCCGAAGCCGACCTTCCACCGGGCGTGTTCAATGTGGTGACAGGCGAAGCCTATCCATGTGGTGATCGATTGACGAGCCACCCGCTGGTGCGGCGCATCTCGTTCACCGGCGGCGTCGATACGGCGCGAAAGATCATTCCAAACTCGGCCAAGAATATCGCCCGCATGTCGATGGAACTCGGCGGGAAGTCACCGATGATCGTGTTCGACGATGCCGACCTGGAGAGTGCGGTCAACGGTGTCACGGCAGGCATTTTTGCCGCCAGCGGTCAGAGCTGCGCCGCCGGTTCGCGGCTGTTGCTGCACGAAGCAATCTACGATCGGTTCCTCGATCGCCTCATCGATCGTGCGCGGCGCATTCGCATCGGTGATCCTACGGATCCCAACACCGAGATGGGTCCACTGGCGACCAAGGGCCAACTTGAGCGCATCGACCGCCATCTTGGCCGTTCGATCGAGATGGGCGCTCGTGTTCTGACCGGTGGCGGCAGGCCAGAAGGTTTCCCACGCGGCTATTATTTCGCTCCGACTGTTGTCCGCTGTGAGCACCAAGCGCTTCCAATCGTTGAGCACGAGCTTTTCGGCCCGGTGCTGAGCGTGTTGCGCTTCAAAGATGAAGCCGAAGCCATCGCGATGGCCAACCATTCGCGCTACGCGTTTGCGGGCGGCATCTTCACCCGCGACCTCGCGCGCGCGATGCGGCTCGTGCGTGAAGTGCGCGCGGGACGCTTGTGGGTCAACACGTATCGGCTGTCCTCGCTGTTCGTGCCTTTTGGTGGCTTCAAGGAGAGTGGGTATGGCCGTGAATCTGGTCTTGATGCCATCCGTGATTACACCGACACCAAGGGCGTCTTTATCGATGTCTCAGGCAAGCCGATGGCCGACCCATTCATCATGAAATAAGGGCTGTTTCGTCAGGCCATCCTCGGTCCCGATTTTGCAAAGGGTGACTATGAAATTCTCGATCTCGGTCAGTCTTGAGCGTTTTGACCCAACGACAGATATGCGCGATGTCCAGGCGCGCGCGCTTGAGTTGGTCCAGATGGCAGAAGCGGGCGGTTTCGACATTGCCTGGACTCCGGAGCATCACACCATCGAGTTTACCATCGGGCCCAACCCATTTCTGGTTCTTGCGCAGTGGGCAGCTCACACGAAGACCATTCGGCTCGGCACCGCCGTGGTGGTTGCGCCCTATTGGCACCCCATTCGCGTCGCGGGCGAAGCGGGCCTAGTTGATGTGATGAGCAACGGTCGGCTCGAGTTGGGTATCGGCCGGGGCGCCTATCAGTATGAGTTTGACCGTATGGCCGGCGGCGTGCCGCAAGAGCGGGGTGTAGGCTACATGAAGGAGCTGTTGCCGGCGCTGAAAGGGCTATGGGCGGGAGACTACGAGCACAAGGGAGAATTCTGGTCTTTTCCAATTGCATCAGCGGTGCCGCGCCCGTTACAGAAGCCCTTTCCGCCGATTTGGGTCGCCGCGCGCGATCCGGGCACGTTCGACTGGGCCATAAAGAACGGCGCCCATATTATGAGCACACCGTTGTCGCGTCCCACGGCAGAGGTGCAGGCCCTGGGCGAGAAATTTGAGGCCGCTGTCGCCGCCAACCCCGGCACGAGGCGGCCGCGCTTCCTGATGCTAAGGCGAGCCTGCGTTTACGATAACAGCGATGGTTGGAAGGCGCCGGTACAAGCCTGTATCGAATATGGGCGCTATTTCGAGAACTTGTTCAAGAATATCGGCGTAGTGCGCATGGGCTTCCCGGAGCCTGTCGAGTACGCCAAGATCGCCAACCGCGGCGAATACGAACCCCAGAACATAAAAGAATACATGATCTTTGGAACGCCTGACGAGGTGATCCGGAAGCTCAAGTTCTACGAGAGCTGCGGGGTCGAGAATTATTGCTACGCCGCTTCCTTCGGATTGCGCCACGAGCTTGCCAAACGCTCGCTCGAGCTATTCATTCGCGAGGTCATGCCGGCGTTCGGGACACGGTAGGTAAGTACGCAACCGCTCAGCAAAGGGAGGTAATTATGAGCGACGCCAAAAAGTCAAAGGGCACCGGGCTTGATCGACGCCAGATCCTGAAAGGTTCAGCTGCCATGGCGGCCGGATCAGCGTTGCCTTTAAGGGCTCAAGCGCAGGGCAAATACACGGGCCAGAAAGTCGTATTCGCGAGCTGGGGCGGCGTGTATCAAGAGGCCTCGAAGAAGGGTTATTGCGACTCGTTTGCCGCCAAAACCGGGGCAACGGTCATCCAGGACGGCCCCGTCGACTACGCCAAACTACGGACCATGATTCAGGGCGGAGCGCCAACCTGGGACGTGGTCGACGTCACCATCGATTTCCTTTTCAACGCTGCCAAGGACGACCTGTTCGAGAAGATCGACACGTCGATTGTTGACACCAAGATGCTGCCGGCCAAGTACGTGCACGAATACGGCATCGCCAACATCGTGTGGTCGTACAACATGGCTTACAACAAGGATACGTTCGCAGAAGGCAAACATCCTAAAAACTGGGCCGAATTCCTCGACACGACGAAGTTCCCGGGTCGACGGTCACTGCGAGATCGCGTCAATCCGATGCTCGAGATCGGCCTCTTAGCGGACGGCGTAAGCCCGGACAAAC
>DATJEN010000282.1:0-9547 GCA_035496575.1 Pirellulales bacterium | reverse complement strand
TCAATACCGTGCAGTCGGCTTCAGCAGCGCGGTAAGCGTTCCGCGCAATTTGCTTAACCGCGAGATTCTGACCAAGTACCCAATCCATTGGGCCGCAGTCAGCGCGATTCGGAGAGTCGATGCTAGGCGCGATCGACGGGTGATCGGTCATGAAAGATAGCAGCCTTATTCGTCGAACCGGCGCGTTATGCCCCTAGCGGCCGATTCCTGTTCCTAGTGGCTTTCAACCTTTTAGTGGTAGAAAGCGCTCGTCTAACTCATTAGCGGTTCTTGCGGCCCGGGGTTTTGCCTCTCACAGATCACTAACCGGCCGACACCGGCCGGGCTATCGCGTTTTATTTTACTTAGCGGCAAAATTCATTGCAACTTCACTGTGCTTACTGAGCAGTCTTGGAACGACTTACAGCAAATTCTGCGCGCGCGGTTCTAACGGCAAGTCGACTTGTAGCTGTTGTGTGAATTGCGATGTCCTCTTGACCCCTAATCAGGGTGATTTGGAACGCTCAAAGAACATCAAGTGTTGCCATGGAAGCTTGTCGAATTGCTCGACCAGTTCAAAGCCGTTGGGCTGAAATTCTCGCAGAATTTGCTTCTTGCTCATCTTGTGCAGCAGCTTGATCGGCACGTTGGGGTCTTCCAAACGGAATTCGCCCAAAGCGATGCGGCCCCGCGGTTTGAGCGATCGGTGGATGGCTTTTAGCATTTGCTCGGGATGCGAAAACTCGTGGTATACGTCCACCATCAGCACCAGATCCAGTTCTTCATCGGGCAGCTTGGGATCGACTGGCGAACCCTCGATGAGCTCGATATTGGCCAGGTTGGCTTCCTTGGCGCGCGCCTCCAGCAGGTGCAACATCTCCGGCTGAATGTCGACCGCCAGCACCCGGCCTTGTGGCCCCACGATCCGCGCCATTTGCAGGGTATAGAACCCATTGCCGCAGCCCATGTCGCACACGGCCTGTCCCGGCTTCAGTTGCAGGGCCTCGAGCAGCATGGCGCAGTCTTCTTCGCGCTGCCGCTCGTCGCGCATGAGCCAGGGCGCGCCCAGGTAATGCATGGTCTCGGCGATCTCGCGACCCTTGTAGCGCTTCGGGCCCTTGGGAATGCGAGCTTCGCGTGACTTCTGCTTTTGCTCGCCTTGGCTGGCGGTGTCGGACTCGGCGCGAAGCGCGTGCGACGGCACAAGCGCGATCGCAATCGCCGCGAAAATCGCGAGTACGGCGGTCGTTCGATTTCGAGCCAAACTGTCTCTCACTGCGGGGATGTTGCCGACTCGGGGACCAAGGGCTTCCTCATAGCTTGGCCTGTGGGCGGCCGCTGGTCGAGGTCAACTCCCACGCCCCTTTCGACGTTGGCCACAGGATTGCAGCTCACTACAATCGTGGCGTTTTACCCCATTTGAACGAGCATCCAGCATTCATGTCACACGATCAGCGAATCTCCGTTGTCGGCGGTGGCGTCGGAGCGCCCGTTCGGGCCCACCGAGCCTCAATGCGAAACCGCTCGTCCGGGCAATCGACCGACCTCTTGCCCACCCGAACGGACGACAGCACCAGTTCGCGTCCGCGGGAGCAATTTATTCCCATCCGCCGGGCCGAGCTCATCGAGCTGCTGGTGGGTCGCGATTCGCTGTCCCCGGCCGACGAGCCTCGTTTCCGCCAATTGTGCGAGGGTTTGCACGCGATTTTTCACCGCGAGTATCAGGCCGTCCTCGACGAGCTCAAAGAGTGTTATTCCCCTTTCGATCCGGACAGCGATACGAAATCCGTCCAAACGCCGGGCCCCAATCAAAATTCCGATCGCCAGACGCGATTGTTCGAGCGGTTCGGGTGGCTGTTGGCGCGGGGCAACTTCGTCCGCATCAAGCAGGAAGAAATCGAGCAGGCTCTCAAGGAGCACAGCCATTGGGGCCTGGCTCTCAAAGTCGACTTTGGGATCTTCGAGCGGCTGGAGATTTTCTACCGAGGGGATCGCCTCGGCACGCGGTTCCGCCGTCGCTTGCTCAGGGGTTTTCGGCCTGAGGCTGTCGAGCTGCCAGTCTACGAGCGCCTGGTGATCATCTTTCGGTTCAGGTCTGGGCAGCAGTTTTCGAAATTCCTCGACACCGACGACGTGCACGTCAAGTTGTTCAAGGACATCCCCAAGCTCGACGTGGATATGCTGCTGCCCGGCACGCAGGTGCAGATGTCGTTGCTCGACCGGGCCAAGATCATGTTTCCCACGCTCTCCGGACTTTCGCTGGCGGCCACGAAGCTGGTGTTGGCCTGGGGCTCGGGCCTGGCCATGTGGGGACTGGTGGGCGGCACGCTGGGCTATGGAACTCGATCGGTGTTCGGCTACATGAACACCAAGCAAAAATATCAGCTCAACCTCACCCAACGCCTGTATTACCAAAACATCGACAACAACGCGGGCGTGATCCACCGCATGATCGACGAGGCCGAAGAGCAGGAAAACCGCGAGTCGATTCTGGCTTATTACTTCTTGTGGCGGTGCGGAGGCGAGGGATACACAACCGATGCGCTTGACCTCGAAGTGGAGCGATTTCTGGCGCCGTTGGCCGGCCGAGACGTGGATTTTGAAATCGGCGATGCACTCGAAAAGCTGGAGCGACTGGGCCTGGTTGATCGAACGGCAAATCAGAAGTGGAAAGCCATCGAGATCGATCAGGCGCTTGAGCGCACCGCGCGGCACTGGTCAGGGCTGCTTGCGGCGGGCAAGAAGTTGCCATAGCTAGCTCAACTGAGCGTAGCCGCCGCGAAAATACAAAAGCGGTTTGCCTTCCTGCACGCTCGTTGATTCGACTTCGCCCACGAAGATCGTGTGGTCGCCACCCGGCAGCGTGTCGACGACACGGCATTCGAGCACCGCGATGGCGCCAGCCAGAATTGGGCAGCCGATCGCGCCTTCGCGATAGCCCGTCTCCTGGAAGGGATCGGGCCCGCGCGTCGCAAAGCGGCGCGACACCAGCTCCTGATCGTCGGCCAGCATATTGACGGCGTAGGCCCCGCCTTTTTGCAGCCCATCATGAAGTCGGGCTCGCTTGTCGATGCAAACCAGCACCAGCGGTGGGTCGAGTGACAACGAGCTGAAAGCCGTGACCGTGATACCGGCCAACTGACCGTCCGCCAGTTTTGTGGTCACCACCGTCACGCCAGCCGCAAAGTGCCCCAGCGCGCGGCGGAATTCGGCTGCTTCGACTGGCATGGTGTCCTCGCTGACTGCGGCTGTGAGCGGATGATCGACCCCGCGGGCGATCCAAGGATAACCGATGTCCTGGCGAGAGGGCAGAGCCGAGCGGGTTGACCCGCGTCACCAGACAGGCGATACGAGCACAGCTACAATGGCAGTTTTGCGAACCGAGAACTTACACGATGACTGATGTGGCACGAGGATTTGCCGGCCTGCGCGTCGCCGCGTTCGAAAGCCGCCGCGCCGCCGAAATGGCCAGCCTGATCGAGCGCGCGGGCGGCGTGGCATCGGTCAGTCCTTCCATGCGCGAGGTGCCCATCACCGAAAATCGCGAGGCAATCGACTTTGCCAACCACGTGATGACCGGCGGCATCGACGCCATCATCTTCATGACGGGCGTCGGCATCCGGCACTTGCTCTCCGAAGTGGAACGGCACGTCGACCGGGCCAGATTGCTGGCCGCGATCTCGGATATCACCACGATCGCGCGGGGGCCCAAGCCCGTCGTCGTGATGCGCGAGTTGGGCCTTACGCCCACCTTGCGGGTTCCGGAGCCCAACACGTGGCGCGAGGTGCTGGCCACGATTGACGGTCATTTCAGCGTGGCCCAGCAGACTGTCGGATTGCAAGAGTACGGACTGCCGAACCCCAGCCTGGTGGCCGGCCTGGAAGCGCGCGGAGCGCGCGTTTATCCGGTGCGCGTCTATCGTTGGGATTTGCCTGTCGACCTTGCACCGCTGGAAGCCAACGCACGCGCGATCGCAGCGGGCGAGATCGACGTGGCGATGTTTACGTCCAGCCACCAGGTTGTGAATCTGCTGAGAGTTGCCGAGCAGCTTGGCATCAGGCCCCAACTCGAGTTCGGTCTGGCGCGGAGCGTTATTGCCTCCATCGGGCCCACTACCAGCGACACGCTGGCGGAGTTCGGGTTTACTGCGGACGTCGAGCCGGAGCACTCGAAAATGGGGCAACTCGTGGCGGCGGCCGCGGAAAGGGCAGGGGAGGTGGACAGCCATAAGCGAGCTGGTACGCCAGCCACTGCCCGACGAGCGGCTGGCGCCCCGGCACCGCAACGCCGCGGTCCGTGGGACGATGGGCCATTCATGCGCGCCTGCCGGCTGCAGCCGGTCGAGCGAACGCCCGTCTGGCTCATGCGGCAGGCGGGCCGCTACATGGCCGAATATCGGGCTGTGCGCGAAAAGGTCAGCTTTCTCGAGCTGTGTAAAAATCCGGCGCTGTGCGCCGAGGTCATGATCACGGCAGTGCGACGGCTCGATGTCGATGCGGCCATCATTTTCTCCGATTTACTGCCGATCCTGGAACCGATGGGGCTCGAGCTCGAATTCTCGGCCGGCGATGGCCCCGTGATCCATAACCCCTTGCGCGCCGCGAGCGATGTGGAACGGCTGCGCGAGCTCGAGACTATCGAGCCACTGGAGTATGTGGTGGAAACGGTGCGGCAAACACGCGCCGGCCTCAGTAATCGTATTCCGCTGATCGGGTTCGCCGGGGCGCCCTTCACCTTAGCAAGCTACGCGATCGAAGGCGGTGGCAGCCGCAACTTCACCCGCACCAAGCAGCTCATGTACCGAGACCCGGGTGCGTGGAACGCGATCATGGGCAAGCTGGCGCGTGCCGTCGCGCGCTATCTCAATGCGCAGATCGCGGCGGGAGCGCAGGCCGTGCAGCTATTCGATAGTTGGGTCGGCTGCTTGGGTCCGGCTGACTACCGCCGATTCGTGCTGCCGCACACGCGGTCCGTCATCGAGAGTATCGAGCCTGGGACGCCAGTGATCCACTTTGGGACCGGCAATCCGGCGATCGTGCCCCTCATGGCCGAGGCCGGCGGCAACGTGCTGGGAGTCGATTGGCGGATCGAATTGGACGAAGCCTGGCGCGTCGTTGGTTACGATCGCGCTATCCAGGGCAATCTCGACCCTTGTGTCCTATTGGCCGACCGTGCCGAGATTCGCCGGCGGGCCGCGGACGTGCTCAATCAGGCGGGCGGGCGGCCCGGGCATATCTTCAATTTGGGACACGGCGTGCTCAAGGACACACCGGTCGATAACGTCCTTGCGCTCATCGACTGCGTGCGTGAACAAAGCGCACGACAGCGAGCCCCTTAGCGCCGCTTTCGCTTTGCGACTAGCGCCAAGGCGAGAACCCCAGCCGCTAAGAGCGTGCTGGAGCCGGGCTCAGGCACCGCGACGAACGCGTCCTGGCGGAACCAGGTCTCCATTAGTGTCAGCGCGTCCACAAGCGGAATGCCGGCTTCGAAAATCCGCACCGGGATGTTGTTGCCGCCATAGCTGATGTCCGGCAGCCAAGGAACCTGCGGTCCCAACAGTTGGTGCAGCTCACCGTGGATGCCGCCAGAATTCAAGAGCGGCGTGAACAGGCCCTCGCCGGTGAATGTGCCAGAGGAGACGCGCAGATCGGCGGGATTGCGGGTGTGATTGCCGTCGGTGTTGTAATAGATCTCGTAGGTGCCGGCATACGTGGCATTCGTGCTGTCGATCATGCTCGTGATGGTGCCTGAGAGCGAATAGCCAAGCAGCAACAGCACGGCGGGCGGGATCTGCACGTCCGCGGGCGTGTCGGCAGTCCATTCGGAAAATGTGCCCGCCGTCAGCGAGAAGCCGTCACCGACATTCGCGCCGAGGGAACCGATGTTCGAGATATGAACGCCGTCCAGGTTCGTGCCGGCCGTGTAGCCGGCCAAAGCCGGACGGGTCAGGCCGACTGCCGCAAGCACCACAAGAAGAATCGAAACAACAACGCGCATAGAACCACCTGGGTGAAGAACGAATGGGAAAAAGAACGAGTGCATCAAGGCCGAGAAGGCGGCCTAGAAACGAACGATGCACATCCGACCCATTAGCAATCCCAAGCAGCGATCAACGCGTCGGGCCGCAGTATAATCGAAAAACCAGGCAAAATGCGACAATTCAGAAAATTACGCAGAATTAGGCCGGTCTACGAAAGACTCTTCTGACAGGGGCTCGAAATCGGGGTGTAAGAGCTTTTCCAGCAGATAGTTGCCTACCGGATGGAACTCCGACCATTTACCTTGGGCCATTGGCCGTGCCGCCCGCTGGCCTCACTCCGCCCGGGCTAGCTCGCCGCTCAAGTAATCGATCGCCTTCTGCAATTGGACGTCGACGAAGGCTTTCGAGGGCGGATCCTTGGCTTCCGAGGCGGCCGTATCCGACGGCTTCGGTCCGTCCTCCGCCGCTGGCTTGCTGTCCGGATTGGCGGGCTTGGAATCGCTTTTCGAGGACTCGCTGGCCGCCGGCTCGTTTTTCTCGGCCGCTTTCTTGTCGTCTTTCTTCTCGTCGTCGGCCGGCTTTGATTCGTCGTTGGGTGAGTCGCCCTTGGCAGGCTCGGCGGGTTTGTCGCCCGCATCTTTTTGGGCGAGCAGCTTCGAGTGTTTGCCCACCAGGATATCGCGCTTGCGGCGGTATTCGATCAGCCGACCGGTTTGCGCTCCGTTGAGCTTCACTTCGAAGCCGGAGTCGGGCATGACGCCCCACTCGTCGGTTTCCTTGGCGTCGGGAAAGCGGTGGATGTTCTTGCCGTTGGGCCGATGATAACTGGCCGTCGTGAGCTTGAGAGCGCTTTTCCCGCCCTCCAGTTCGATCACGTTTTGCACGCTGCCCTTTCCCCAAGTGCGCTCGCCGATGACCACGGCCCGATGGTTGTCTTGCAGGCAGGCGGAGACGATCTCGCTGGCGCTTGCGCTATAGTGGTTGACCAGCACGACCATTTTGAAGTTTTCGAACGTGCCTTCCTTCTGCGCCTCCCACGTGCGTTCGGCCGTGTTGCGGCCTTTCGTGCTGACGATCTTGCCTTCGGAAACGAACAAATCGGACACTTCGATGGCGGAGCTCAATAGCCCGCCCGGGTTGAAGCGCAGGTCGAGGATCAGGCCTTTGACGCCTTCTTTTTCGAGATCGACGAGCGCTTTTTTCAAATCCTGAGCCGTGTCGCGGCTGAAGCCCGACACGCGGATGTAGCCGATGTGCTTGTCGTGGTCGAGCATGAAGTCCCAGCTATCGTCGCTTTTGCGACGATCGCTAAGCACGGTCTCGACATGCACGAGCTCGCGCGTGATTGTGACGGTTTCTTTGCTGGTCGAGCCGGGGTGACGAATACCGAGCGTGACCGACGTTCCAGCCTCGCCTTTCAGGCGCTTGACGGCATCATCCATCGAGAGCCCCTCGGCCGATTGCCCATCGATCTCGAGGATCGTGTCGCCCGATTCTAAACCGGCGCGATAGGCGGGAGTGCCGACCAGGGGGCTGATGACTTTGAGCTGCCCGTTTTCGGGGCCGATCTGCACCCCAATCCCGCCGAACTGGTTCTCGACGCTCGTTTTGAAGCGACCGATATCCTCGGGGCTGATGTAATTGGAGTACGGATCGAGCTTGTTGAGGATGCCGTGGATGGCGGCTTCCATCAGCTCGCGGCGGCTCACGTCTTTGACGTAGTTGCGTTCAACCTGGTCGAGCGTGTCGGCGAAAATCTGATAGAGCTCATAGTCCTCTTCGGAGGGCTTTTTCGCTTCGTCGGCAGGAGCTGGCCGCAATGCCACTCCACAAACAAGTGCCGCAGCCAACAGGGCGCCAATACGTAAGCGGCGTTGCATGCTCGACCTCCGAAACTTGAACGACTTGCTCGCCGGGCGGCAGGATGCGCGGGGGCTCCCGAGGGCCAGCAGAAATACGGAGCCGCGCTGTCTGGGGCGCGGGCCTGAACCATCGCCCGCCAAATTACTCAAACCTTAGTATAGGTAGCCTTTGCGCAAGCGGCAATAACGCTCACGCTAGCCAGCTTCGCGCGCTAAATGGGTCCGTCGCGCAGGATCGGGGCGATCTGCTTTCATTCGGCTGGCCGCGTGTGGTGAACCCAAGCCGGCGGGAAGTTGGGCCACACCCAGTCGCGACGAATCTCATGCGGGCCCAACACGCTCGTTAGGGCCTGGCCGATGCCGCGCAACCGCGCCCGTTCGGCCTTCCCGCTCACGAGCGCTCGAGCGGGACGAATCGCGATGTATTCAAAAAAGGACAGCGTGCCATCGGGCCTTAGCAAGCGGGCCATCACCGCCAGAATTTGCTCGACTGCTGAAACCGAGAAGTTGTTGAGCGGCAGGCCAGAGATGATCAAGTCGTAACCATCCGGCTCGTCGAGATCTTCGATCTTTTGGTGCAAGACGCGAGTTTGGTGCGCGACGGACCGAAACTTGGGCTCGGAGCTAAACCGTTCGTGCAGGCGGGCCACGAAATGTTCGTTCACCTCCACCAGATCGAGCCGGTCGCTGCCTGACAGCCGGCTTAGAATGTGGGCGGTCACCGCGCCTGTGCCGGGTCCAACTTCCAAGATCCGCTGACCGGATGGGTGCTGCCCGACAAAGCGCGTCAAGGCATGTCCCAGGAAGCGCCCGCTGGGCATGACCGAGCCGGTGGTGTGAAAGTGCTGTCGGAACTGTCGCCAAAAGACACGGTGGTCGTGGAACAGCCTCGGCATGGCAGCGTTGTATCGTTGGCGGAGCCCGATCTCAAGCGCATTTGCCCGTTATTCGCCTGTCGTGGGGTGGTGTCTTAACAGTGTGGTGGTCGGCCTACTGTTTCTGAACATGTCCGCAGGCGGGGCAGGCGTGGGGCCTAGGTTCAGGAAGGATCTCTTCGCATCGAGGACAACAGGGCTTGAGCCGCAGAATCGGGGTCAATGTCTCCCGCATAGTCGTCCGCCATTTTGCACGTAAGCTGCGGGTCAGCATCATGATGACCGCTAGCATCGCGAACGGCGAGGCTAGAAAGAGCCATTCCGCAGCGCCCATATCATTTGCAGCTTCTAGCAAAGCTCTCATGCCTTGATTCTACCAGCGCATGAAAAAGCCCCGCCACAAGGGCGGGGCTATCCGCTTTGGGTAGGCACTAGGCAGCGAGCGCCTGAATTTCATCAGGCAACCTGCCAGCGGAGAATTTTTCGATTATCTCCTGCAAGCGCACCTTTTCATCGTCCTTGGCCTTTGCCAGGAGCGACAGGAGGATGATACCCAGGGTCGTGTTGCCGTCACTGATTGTGATATGGAGACGGCGCAAATCGCTCATAATCAGCCGAACGCCTTTGACCTTGCATCCGACGAGACTTCCATCACGCGGGCACGCATAGATGGTCAGCAGTTCGTTGACCCTCTTTGCCACACAGCGCCGGTCGGTCAAGAAATACGTGAGGAAGTCGCCATAGGCGTAATAGCGAGGCGCAGCCTCATACTCCTGTTTTGGCAATGATCGCCAGTGCTCAAGCAGATTTTTCATAGCACGGCCCTCCAAAATCATCCCGCCAGTTGAGC
>DATJEN010000281.1:0-7807 GCA_035496575.1 Pirellulales bacterium | reverse complement strand
CTGATCGTGTTTCAGGCCACGTTCGAGGACCGCTTTAACGTGGTCACGGCCACCAGCGGCCAAGAGGCGCTCGAGCTCATGGCGCAGCGCACCTTTCCGGTCGTCGTAGCCGACCAGCGCATGCCGCGCATGTCCGGTGCGCAGTTGTTCGAAGCCATGCGCGACAAATTCCCTCATACCAAGCGCGTGATGCTCACCGGCTATGCCGATTCCAAGGCCATGCTGGATGCCATCAATAAAGGGCAGGTTTACTACTTCATCAAGAAGCCCTGGGAGGAGGACTTCGTGTTCTCGATCCTGGTGCGCGCGATCGAAGCCTATGACATGGCGGTCTCGAACATGGTGTTGCAAGAGCGCCTGGTAGCCATGGACCGCGCCGCAACGCTCGGCCGCTCAGCGGCGCAACTGGCGCACGAGATGGGCAATCAGTTGTGCATGCTTCCCCTGCTGGAGCTCATCGAGGAGCGTTACAGCGACCAGGAAGAGCTCGTGCAGATGGCCGGCTTCGCGCGCACCACTCACGAGCGGCTGCTGCAGATCATCAACGAGGTCAAGGCGTTCGTCCGCTTCGAACGCGAGCAGGTCGTCATGCAACCCATCAGCCTGGCGGGCGTGTTGCACGAGCTACTCGAGTTTGTGCGGCACGAGCGCAGCTTGCCGCTCGAGCGATTGATCGTCGAGATGGAAGCCGATCCGCTCGTAAACGGCAATCGCATCAAGCTGCAACAGGTGGTCTTGAACCTGCTCAAGAACGCGGCCTATGCCATTCGCGGCCGCGAAGGCGGGCAAATTAAGTTGCGGCTGTCGGTGGCTGATTCGCAGGCCGCGATCACCGTCTCCGACAATGGTTGCGGGATGAGCCAGGAAATCGCGGCCCGCATTTGGGAGCCCTTCTTCACGACCAAAGGCGACGAGGGCACCGGCGTGGGCTTGGACCTCTCCAAGTCCATCGTCGAAGCACACGGCGGCACCATCGACTGTCTCACTGCGCCCGATCAAGGCGCCACATTTACCATCCGGCTGCCGGTGTGGAATGACACCCAGGTGCTGCAGGGGACGATGCTTTCGACTGGCGGATTCGCTCCGCTCTTGGCCACGCCCCAGACCGCATAAATGGATTCAAGCACGAACGCGCCTCGAGAACATGCGATGAAAATTTTACTCGTGAGCCCTCGCGGTTTCTGTGCCGGGGTCAACATGGCCATCGAAGCGCTGGAACGCGCGATTACGATGTTCGGCACTCCGCTGTACGTGTTCCATGAGATCGTTCACAACCGCCACGTGGTGGAACGCTTTCGCGATAAGGGCGTGGTGTTCGTCGACCACGTTCACGAGGTCCCGCCAGGCAGCCACTTGATGTACAGCGCGCATGGCATTTCGCCGGGCGTGCATCGCGCGGCCCAGGAGCGCGAGCTCAAGGTCATCGACGCGACTTGCCCGCTGGTGCGCAAGGTGCATCTGGAAGCCATCCGTTTTGCCAGGCTGGGCTACTCAATCATTCTGATCGGGCACCGCGGACACGACGAAGTCGTGGGCACCATGGGCGAAGCTCCCGACCGAATGATACTGGTCGAAACCATCGAGGACGTGGACTCGCTGCAAGTGCCCGATCCGCATAAGGTCGCTTATCTCACGCAAACTACGCTCAGCGTCGATGATGCCAACCTGCTCATCAATCGCTTGCGCGAACGCTTTCCCGACTGTGTGGGCTCGCCGAAAGAAGACATCTGCTACGCGACCCAGAACCGCCAGGAAGCTCTCAAAATCGGCGTTCATCAGGCCGATGTCGTGCTCGTCTTTGGCAGCAAGAACAGCTCGAACAGCATCCGCCTGGCCGAAGTCGCCCTCGAGTCCGGCCGGCCCACCTACCTGGTCGATAGCGCGGATGAAGTCGACCTGGGCTGGTTCCGCGGCGACGAAACCGTGCTGATCACCGCGGGTGCTAGCGCGCCAGAGGACCTGGTGCGCGACTGTATCGATCGGCTAAGAGGCGCATTTCAGGCCGAGGTCGAGCAGCTTGCCGTTCGCGAAGAACACGTCGAGTTTCCGCTGCCAATCCAGGTGCGCGTGCTCAGCGAAGGGTCCGCGGCCTCTCCTTGGCCGTCGTGATGGCGTCCCGGCGCGCCGTCACTTCTTTGTATTCGCGGCGCTTGGCCCACCCAAACTCCAGCCATGGGCTGCGCGACGACGATGGAATAAACGGTCAGCCCGCCTTCCTGCCTGCCCGACCTGCCTAATCAGGCAAACTTTGACGGATATATCGATCGTCCGCGACCCTGCCGGCCACCTCGCGATGGAGCGCGATTCATGAAGCTGCGCCACGTACTCGAGATCGCATTTCTTGCCGCGCTCGCTATTCCAGCGGCCGCTCTTGCCGATGGACTGGTTCGCGACGGCATCGGACCAATCTCCACCGGCCGTGGTGGCACGAACCAGGGTTTCGCGGACAATGCCGCCATCATCCTGGATAACCCTAGCGCGATGGTGAATGTCGCCGGTACCGGCCTGCTCGAAGCCGGCGCCGACACCACGACTCCCGTCGTCGATTACTCGAATCCCTTCAACGACGTCAACAGCAAGGTGCGTCCCCTGCCGATGCCCGTGCTCGGCTATGTGCGCAAGAGCGAGGACGGTGTCTGGGCCTGGGGCGTCGGGGCGTTCGTACCGGCCGGCTTCGGCGCCTCCTACGGCCAAATGGTCAACCCAATTCTCGGCTCACACTTGTACCGTTCGATCGGTGGCGTGGCGAAGATCCTGCCCGGCATTTCCTACAAGGTCACCGATCGCCTGGCGGTCGGCGGCACGCTGGGCATCGGCTTCGGCCACGCCCAGCTCGACGGGCCATTTTTCGTGCAGTCGCCGCCATTCACGGGCCTGCCGACCGTCCTTGACCTGCAAGCCACGGGCGTGGCGCCCACGGGCTCGGTCGGCATGCAATATCAGCTAACCGACCGCACCGTCGTTGGCGCCACCTACACCAGCCCCACGAACTTAACGATGCGCGGTCCGACGCAAGCCGTGCTGGTGCCCGGCTTCCCGATTGCCAGCGGCTTCGATACCAAGCTGCACATTTGCTGGCCGCAATCCGTGGCCGTCGGCCTCAAGCATGAGATTTGTCCACATCGCCGTGTGGGCGCCGACGTGATTTGGTATGACTGGCGACGAGCGTTTGACGAATTCAATCTGGAGTTTTCGCATCCGACCAATCCCATCGTCAACGCTTTGCTGGGCGGACAGCCGGTGCGCGATAATTTTCCGCTGCACTGGTCCGACACCGTCTCGATGCGATTGGGCTTTGAAGAGGACTTCACCGAGTTGGATACCTTCCGCGCTGGCTACGTGTATCACAATAGCCCCGTGCCGAACTCGACCTTGAATCCCTACCTCGACGGCATCTTGAATCACGCGTTCAGCCTGGGCTATAGCCGCAAACTCGACCGGGCCATCTTCAATGCCGCCTATCAATATAGCTTTGGCGTCACGCGGCACGTCAACAACAGCAGCATCATCGGCGGCGACTTCGACAACTCGAGCATGCGGGCGCAGGCCCACATCGCTATGCTTAGCTTGCTGGTGCCGTTCTAGTCGAGCGGGTCACTCGGCTTCCAGTTCGCAAGCCGCCGCCTGGCCAAAGCATTCGTCGACTTCAATTCGCAGAAAGTCGGGCCGCCGACCAACGCGTTTCTCGAGCTGGGTCGCAACCCGCTCGGCAATGTATCCCGCCAGCAGCTCGGACGTCGTATTCGCGACCGGCAGCAAAATGCAGTCGCCCCGAGGAAACACCCAGCGCCGATCCTCGAAGCGGGCTTCGACCTCATGCTCGGTCGCTGTCACGCGAATCAGCGGGTGATTCGTTGGCAACAACATGTAATGGTCGAGCTGGGCGACGACGCCGCGCAGCGTGTCGCGTAGCGCGATGAAGTCGATCACGTATCGATTCTCGTCGAGCTCGCCGCGCACCTCGGCTGCCACCCGGTAGTTGTGGCCGTGCAAGCGCTCGCAGATGTTGCCGTTGAACGTGATGAAGTGTCCGGCGCTAAAGACCAGGTCGTCCTTGGCGATGTGCACCGAATAGCGCGCCACGAAACGGTTCCTCGTGCAGAACTTGTGAGCCGGGCGAGGCTTCAATCGAGCCGCGCCAATCGAAACGGTGGCTCAATTATCCCATCTCGTAGCGCCGCGAACAAACCGGCCGCGATCAAGTCGGCCGTGGTGCCCGGATTTCGCTGATGCCCGTCGGCGCGCAGCCAAAAATCGAGATCGGCTAGCGCCCGGTGATAGGCTTCCGCACCCTGGGCATGCGCCGCCAGGGCGCGAGCCGCGCGCTCGCCTGCCTGGCGGGCGACCTCGATACCTCGCCGTCGCGCAATCAAGCTATCCGGATACTCGCTCATCAGCTCGAGATGCACGAAAACGATCGCGTCGCTGAGTAGCCCGAACTTCCGCCGCGCTTGAACGAGCCTGGGCAGCACTTCCCGCAATACGTGCCGAAAATCCTCCACATATTGCCGCGCCACCAGGTCGCGGTCCGCCGCCAGCCGCATGGCCTCGATCAGGTTTCCGGGCGCGGGCCCCGCAACATCCGCCGTCTCGACGGTGTGCATTCCACCGGGCCGCGCTAGCCGAATGGCTTCATAGATATCGTGGCTGTCCTCCGAGGTCAGCCGCGCGAGCACGTCGCGAACGCCAATGTCGAGCGGCACCGTGCGCGGCACTTTCGCCAGCGGAGCAAGCAACAGAATCGTGCCGAGATTCGAGTTCGTGTCGACCGCCCGTCGCGTTGCCTGGACGGCGGCGAGCACGGTGGCGCCCAGCGGCGCCTCGATGGCCGCCTCGAAGACCGGCGCGACCATCGTGGCCGCCACCACGAAGTCGGGGTAGCTCAGATCTTCAAAATCGGCGCCGCGGTGCACGTTTCCTGGCTTGGGAGCGGTAACCTCCATAATGGTCGCGAGCGCCGCGCATTGGCCAATCGTGAGCATGGGTCACACCACTCGCTTCGCCGCGGAGTGTCCTGGCCCCACGACATCGTCGTTTGAGCGCGCGATCGAGTGCCGCTCCAGGAAATCCTCGATGGCCGGCGTGATCCGCTCGTGGGCGTCTTCGACCACATAATGTCCCGCGTCCGCAAACGTGACCACCTCGGCCGCCGGCACGAAGTGTTTGAATCGCTCCAAAAACCGCGGCGTGAAGCACCAGTCGCGCATTCCCCACAGCAACAGCCAAGGATGGGATGCCAGCTTCGGCAGACCATTTTCGATTGTTTTCAAAGTGTCATAGCTGGGATGTCCAGGAGAAAGTGGAATATCCTGGACGAAGCGGTAGATCGCCTCACGGTTCGACCACTCGTCGTAGGGCGCCAAGAAACCGGCCCGCACTTCAGCCGCCATTCGGTCGTGGTGACAGACGGCCATCCGCAGCGCCGCACGCGCAAACGCATTGAGCCCCTGCACGGCCACGCGCCCCAGCAGCGGCGTGCGACAGATGCGAATTCGCCAGGGAATCTCCCGCGACCGAAAAGCCGCCGTGTTCATCAGCACGAATCGCGCAAATCGCTCGGGCGCAGCGAGCGCCGCTCCAAGTCCGATCGGCCCTCCCCAATCGTGAGCGACGAGCGTCACGTCGCGCAGGTCGAGGCGCTCAACCAACCGCGACAGGTTTTCGATGTGCTGCTCGAGCCGATAACGATAGCCGGATGGTTTGTCGCTCAGCCCGCAACCCATGTGGTCGATGGCAATCAATCGATAACGCGGCGCAAGCGCGCGGATCAGATTGCGCCAATAGAACGACCAGGTCGGATTTCCATGCACCAACAGCAGCGTCTCGCCTTGCCCTTCATCCACATAGTGGTAGCGATGCCCATCGAGGTCCAAGCTGTGCGATGTGAATCGATAAAGTGAGCGCCAGTCAGCAGCCACGGGAAAAGCCCCTTAGAAAGCCAGCACGCAACGAGGCGTAGCCAGCCATACGCGGTGCGGTTGGACGGCGCCTGATGCAAGGCGAGCAGACGAACTTCATCCGGCTCATCACTCGGGCGGGAGGTCGGCCGACTCGCCGCCTCGGCGGGTGCCCAGATTTTTCCACACTAGCGCGTCGATATTTTCGGCCACGAAGTGCGTCGAACCGTCTACCATCGAAACGATAACCCCGCCGGAATGCGCGCTACGAGCCGCCGCGTAGCCGCCGCCCATCATGGGATCGCTTTCAATCTGACAATTGAACATGCTGAGCGTCCCCATCATCATCGGCATCGGCTGGCAACTCGCCAGCATGTCCGGAGCGTCGGTCATGTTGGGCAACTGCGACGTCGTGAACGCCATGCCGCCCATGCCACCAAAGGTCCACGCGCCGCGCACGTCACTCTGGCTCGGGTAGCCCAGAATCTCGCTTGCCAGAAACGTCTTGGAGGTGCCGTCGGTAATCGCGGCGAACTTCACGCCCAGTTTGGAACCCATTTTCCAGGTTCCCTGCATGGTGGGGCTGTTCGCCATTTGGGTGATCGGGGCGCCCTTCGCGCCGCGCACATCCACGATGTCGAATACACCGGCCGTAGAATTTGACTTATAGGAGAAATAAGTACCACTACCAAAATTGCCCACGTAGTTCGCCTTGGCGATGTTCGCCACGCCAAGTGCATTCAACGAATTGTTTGACTCGATCAACTCAGCACTCGGGCAGCGGAACGTGGCGGGCGGATCGACCTCGCCCGTGCAGCTTTCGCACACGTTGGCCTTAATTTCTATGCAGCCTTTAATGATGTCGAACTGTGAACGCTCTTCCAGATACGGCATGATGGCGATGGTCCACGCGGGGCCTTGGCACAAGGCGCCCACGCTCGATCCGCCTTCGAGCCCAAACTTGGCCGGATCGGAGCAGTTCGGCAGCCCGGGAGGCAGGCATCCGAACGCTTCTTCATGCTGCTGCGCGGCGAGGGCCAGTTGGTGCAAGTTGCTCGTGCATTGGTTGCGGCGTGCCGACTCGCGCGCCGCTTGCACCGCTGGAACCAACAGCGCGATCAGCCCGCCAATGATCGCGATGACGACCAACAGCTCGACCAAGGTGAACGCAGCTCGACGTGTTAAGTGGTGCCGGTTCATGGGTCCTCGCGCCGCAAGGCCGCTTGAGAATTGAAGAAAGGGCTGGACCAAGGTTCTTTGTAACTCCCCCTGTAATGGCAGTCAACACGAGCCCTTACGCGGCCCATGCCCCTTCTGCCCGCTAGGATTGTGCCGAGCATAAGGGGCGGGCTTTGCCCTCGATTTTGTGTGGCTTGGCGGCCAAGCCCCTGAGCGCTACGATGGGAACCTGCCGCGCCGTGGGCCTGGGGTACAATAGAGAGACGGCAATTCACCAATCCGCAGCGGAAGTTATTGTGGTCGAACACGCGTTTCAAGCCGAGCATTTCATCAATCGTGAGTTGAGCTGGCTGGAGTTCAACGCGCGCGTGCTGGAAGAAGCCGAAGACACCACCAACCCGCTCTTGGAACGGGTCAAGTTCCTCTCGATCTTCAGCTCCAACCTCGACGAATTCTTCATGGTGCGCGTGGCGGGCTTGCGCGAGCAGGCCTTTGGCGACGGCGCGCCGCAAGACTACACGCCCGATGGCCTCCGCGCCATTACACAGCTGCACCGCGTCGCCAAGCGGACGCAAGAGCTGGTCGCGGCCGAGTACCGCTGCTGGAACGAATCGGTCCTGCCGCAGCTCGAGCAAGAGGGCATTCACCTGCTGGCCCACGATCAGCTCAATCCCGACCAGCGCGAGGCGCTCGATCGCTTCTTTCACGAGCGGGCTTTTCCGATCCTCACT
>DATJEN010000280.1:0-14215 GCA_035496575.1 Pirellulales bacterium | reverse complement strand
TCGCCGCGTGAATGTGGTCGGAGCCTGATCACTCTCCCCTCTAACGCCTGCGCGCCCATCCGCTACGATGATTCTGCCGCTCTGGCGCGCAACCGGTCAATCGAGCGGTCCTCTTTGTGCGTTGGCCGCGATCATGTTTTGCGCGCTGCACTTGTCTAGCCAAATGAAGCCGGACCTATGTTTGTCGACCGCGTCACGATTCAAGTCGAGGCCGGCCGCGGCGGCGATGGCTGTCTGAGCTTTCGGCGCGAGAAGTACGTGCCGCGCGGCGGTCCGGATGGGGGCGACGGCGGCGATGGTGGCGACGTGCGGCTGGTCGCCGTCGAAGGCGTCGATAGCCTGGCCGCGCTCTCCCAGAAAAGACACTGGCGCGCGGAATCCGGAGAGCGCGGCGGCAGTTCCAACTGCCATGGGCGAAACGGAGCGGACCTCGTCATCAACGTGCCGCCCGGCACGCTGGTCATCGACGCCAACACCCAGCTCGTGCTCAAGGATCTGGCCATCCCGGGCGACAGCGTGATCGCCGCCCATGGCGGCAAGGGCGGCAAGGGAAACCTGCGCTTCAAAACCCCGACCAATCGCGCTCCGCGGCAGATCACGCCCGGCGGCGTGCCGGAATCGCGCTTGCTCACGCTCGAGTTGAAGGTCATCGCAGACGTCGGGCTGATCGGCAAGCCGAATGCCGGCAAGAGCACGCTCTTGAGCCGTTTGTCGCGGGCCAGGCCAGAGATAGCCGACTATCCGTTCACCACCAAGTTCCCGAACCTGGGAATCGTGCCGCTTACGCCCGATCGCTCTTTCGTGCTGGCCGACATTCCGGGGCTGATCGAAGGAGCGCACCTGGGCACCGGCTTGGGACACGAGTTCCTCAGGCACATCGAGCGCGCGGGCATCCTCGTGCACCTGGTCGAGCCAGAGCCAACCGATGGTAGCGACCCGCTCGAAAACTATCGAGTCGTGCGGGCCGAGTTGGGACAGTATGATGCGCAGCTTGCGGCTCGACAGGAAATCGTGGCAGTGAGCAAGGCCGAGTTGCCGCGCGCCGCGGAGATCCGCGAGCGGCTCTCGCGCGAGCTGGGCCGTGACGTGCTAGCAATCTCCGCCGCCACCGGCCAGGGTCTCGACGAACTGCTGCGCGCCGTGACGCGGTTGTTGGACGAGCGACCGAAACCATAGATGGATCTTGCGATCATGGCTCAGCCCGACCGCTTACCGTTGATGGCTGTCGACATCGGCAACAGTCGCATGAAGCTGGGCGAATTCCATGCTCGGTCGGATCGCAAGCTGCCCGTCCCGGTTCATGCGACGGCGCTGGCGGCTGATTGGACGGGGCAAGACGTCGAGCGAGCCATCACGCGTGGGGCGGACGAATATGAGTGGATCGTGGCCAGCGTCAATCGTCCTGCCGCCGCACGACTGTCCGAATGGCTTGCCGCGAAGGGCGTGCGGCACGTGCGTCATCTGGGCGACCGTGACATCCCGATGCGTATCGAGGTTCCGCGCCCCGAGCGCGTCGGAATCGACCGGCTGGCAAACGCCTTTGCGGCCAATCATTTGCGCGCCGCCCACCAGCCAGCTATTGCCATCGACATGGGAAGCGCCATCACGCTGGGTCTCGTCAGCCGCGAAGGAGCGTTCGTCGGCGGCGCCATCCTGCCGGGCATCGGGCTGTCGGCCCGGGCCTTGCACGAGTTCACCGATTTGTTGCCACTGGTGCCGGTGACGGAACCTCCGTTCGTACTGGGAACCGAAACGGAAGCGGCCATGCAGTCGGGCCTGTATTGGGGCGCCGTGGGCGCCATTCGTGAGATCGTGGCGCGGCTGATTGACCAGGCCGGGCCCGCGGCCGTGTATCTGACGGGCGGCTCCGCGCCGTCGGTAGCCAGCATCCTGGAGCGCGAAAGCGAAACGACCATCGAGTTCGTGCCACATCTCACGTTGGGCGGAATCGTGCTTGCGAGCCTGGCGTCCGGCAAGGAGTCAACGTGACCGGCGCGCATCGCACGCGAGCGGCGCTTCTCACCGGGGCAGGACGCGGAGCCGTGGCCACGGTCGGACTCGAGGGACCGCAGGCCGAGAGCTGCCTCAGCGAATTGTTTTTTCCCGCCAGTAACAAGAGCATGACGCTGCCTCTCGGCCGAATTGTGTTTGGCCGCTGGGCCGATGCCGCCAGCGGCGAAGAAGTCGTGATCGCGCGCAGCGGCCAGCAACGTTTCGAAATCCATTGTCATGGTGGGCCGGTCGCGTCCCAGGTCCTGCTCGAATCGCTCGTCGCCCGGGGGTGCGAGCGCGTCTCGTGGCAAGCGTGGGTCGAAGCGGAAACCCCCTGCCCCCTTGCTGCCGCCGCGAAAGTCGCGCTGGCCGAAGCGCGGACCGAGCGCACCGCCGCCGTGCTTTGGGATCAGGCGAGCGGAGCGCTCGCACGCGGAGTCCAACATGCGATCGCGGCGCTCGAAGCCGGTCAGCTCGAGCAAGCCACAACGCGGGTCGACCGCATGCTCGCGCTTGCGCCGGTCGGCTTGCACCTGACATCGCCGTGGCGAGTGGCCTTGGTCGGCCCACCGAACGTCGGCAAGAGCAGTCTCGCCAACGCGCTGGTCGGCTATAGCCGTTCCATCGTCGACGCCGCGCCAGGCACGACCCGCGACCTCGTGACTTCGCGCACGGTTTTCGACGGGTGGCCGGTCGAACTCGTCGACACGGCCGGGCTGCGCGCCAGCAGGGATCCGCTGGAGCTCGCCGGGATGCAATTGGCCGAACAGCAGGCCGGCGCTGCCGATCTGACGCTGTTGGTTTGCGATGCCCGCGAAGTGCCGCCCGATATTTTGAGAGCTGGCAACCAGGGGCTGCTCGTGCTAAACAAGTGCGACTTGCTGGCCGAGGTTCCCTCGGCCCTAGCCGCGGAAAGCGTGGTCTACACAAGCGTGACAGAGGGATTCGGGCTCGAGGAGTTGCAACAAGCGATCCTGCGTCGCCTGGTGAGGGTCGCTCCCGAGCCGGACGAAGCTGTGCCGTTCAGCCATGAGCAAGTGGCCCGCCTGAGCGACGCGCGGACGGCGATGGCCAGTCAGGATGCTCGCTCGGCGATATCGCACCTGGCCGAATTATCGAGTTCCCGACAGAGCGCACCATCTGGCGATGCTAGCTAGCAGCAGTCGATCTAGGCGCGTTTGCCAGAGAGCGTCATACTTCGCGGCCAATTTCTAGAGACGGATTGCTTTTACGGCTGCGCGGTTGCGGCCCCGGGTGGAAACTCTTGTCAGGTGCGGTTCAAGGAGGAACCCAGCCATGCTGTTCTTAGCGCGCGGCCAGACGGCTTGCTTCTGGTGGGTGATGATCATCGCCGTTGCGCTGTGGGCCGCGGCGCCCCATCCGATTGCCGTGCAGGCCGACGAGCCCGCCGCGAGTAATGATGATGTTCCCGCGCCGCCACCGGCCGCCGCGGAGGATGAGCCGTCTGAATCGCCCGCTCCCACCACAACGCCAGACGAGGACGACCCCGCACCGGCCGAGACGCCGCCACCTGCCGGCAAAGAAGAGGACGATCCTCCACCAGCGGCGGATTCCGACAGCTCCGACCAGCCCGCTAAGACCGACCAAGACCAGCCGCCTGCCGGGTCGAACAGCGAAGCCATGGCAGACGACTCGGCGGAGCAGTCCGCCGACGCTTCGGCCGACTCGGACGCCCCTGGCAAACTTCCGGGCGCCGAAGACACCGATGGCGAACGGCATGGCGAACCGCACAATGACGACATCGAGGCCGCGCCCGAGCGTCTGCAAGCCACCATGCTCGAGGGCGTTCGCCCTGGTGAAACCACGCGCGAGCAATTACACGCGGCGTGGGGCGAGCCCAAGCACGTCGACGGCGGACCGTCCCCGCGCGAGACGTTCGACGTGCAGCCCTACGGAAAAGTGAGGGCCACGATTGTCGACGATGTTGTCGATTCACTCGCGATCAGCTTGCCGGGCCCCGTCTCCATTGACGAAGCCGTGCGGCAGTTGCAGCTCGAGGACCTGGAGAGCGTCGAGGTGCTGAACGACGCAGGCAAGCTCGTCGGACAGGCGTATCCCGAACGCGGCGTCATGTTTGGGTTTGCCCAAAAAACGAATCCACCCTCCGTGTTCCAGATCGTGATCGAGCCGGTCGACGCGCAGGCGTTTCTCGATCGGGCCACGAAGCGGTTGGACGACCGCTATGCGGACTGTTTCGCGGACATCCAGCAAGCTCTCAAGCTCGCGCCCGATGCCGTGCGCGCCCATTGGTTGCACGCGGAGCTTACCCTGCGCGCCGGCGACCTCGAGCAGGCCCTGGAATCCGCCCAGCGCACGGTCGAGCTTGCACCGGGCGAATTCGAATACCGGCTCACGCTCGCCAAGGTTCAGGCTACCGTGGGCGATTTCGAGGAAGCGATCAAACAGGTCTCGGCCGTTGCCACCGCCACAGAGGCCAGCCCCATCATGGCCGCCCGGGCGCAGTTGCAATGGGGCGATTATCTGGCTGCTCGTGAAAGGCACGATTACGAGCAAGCTCTTCGCAAGCACCAGGCCGCGATCAAGCTGGCCGAGAAACTGATTAGCAGCCCGAAGCAGGCCGAGCGAGTTGCGGCCAAGGAGCTGCTGGTCGACGCACACCTGTCTGTCGCGCATGACATCGGTTGGGGACATTGGCAGCACAAGTCCAAAGTTGTGCCCAAGTGGATCGAACGGGCGACGGTTTTCGCCGATGATCTGGTGGCCCACGAAGGCGCCACCGTGGAAACCAAATTTCGCGTGGCCGAGCGAGCGCTGGCGGCGCTGGCTGGCATCTCGGCTCCGCCCGATGCGAGCCCCTGGGTGCGTGCGGTGAACGAGCTGGGGCAGCGGATGCTGGAGCGAGCGACGGACACTTCCTACCGGGCGCACCTTGCCTGGCGGCTTGCCTTGGCACTGGGCGATGCCGTGGAAATCGAAGCGACGCGGCAGAAGCTCGACCGTGCGCTGGCGCTTGGAAATGCGGCCATGGAGTATTTCGAACAAGGCGCGGAGGCCGGCAAGCAATTGACGACGCGCGATTATTTGCGCGGCCGGCTGGCCTATCGGCTGGGCGCCGTCTTCGCCGTCCAAAAATCCGAGCATGAGCGGGCGATCGCCTGGTACGATCGCGCGGTGCCCCTGCTCGAAACGCCTGTCCCGCCCTTCGCGGTGGATTGTGGCAAGCAAGGTGAGCTGTTCGTCAGCATGGCGGTTTCTTACTGGGAAACCAGCAACCGCCGCGAAGCCCTGCGACTGACCAATCAGGGCGTCAAGCTGATGGAACAAGCCGCCGGCCAGGGGTTGTTGGCCAAGCCGGCCTTGGCGGTGCCCTATAGCAACCTGGCGAGCATGCACGAGCAGTTGGGCGACATGCAGGAAGCCCGCCGCTATTCGGAGCTGGCCGCGCGATATGAGCCCAAGCGTTGAGCCTACTTTCTACCCGCTGCCAGGTGTGGTTGTAGCGGTTTGACAGCTCCTGCGGGTGACATCCGGCGCGCACTCGCGCGGTGGGCGGCCCTGTAAGGGCAGCGTGCTAGGTTTTTACGGCCGCCGCCGCCAAGGCGCCGCGGCCCTCCGCACGCACCCCTAGCGGGATCACGCCCCATGACGAGTCGTTTTGCGAACTACCTGGTCGTCAGCGTCTATGCGCTTTTGACGCTGCTTAGCGCCCTGTTGCTATTCGAAGTTCAGCCGATCATCAGCAAGTGCATCTTGCCGTGGTTCGGTGGAAGCCCCGCGGTGTGGACCACTTCGATGGTGTTCTTCCAGACCCTTTTGTTCGGGGGCTACGCCTACGCGCACTTGAGCGAGAAGCTGTTGCCGCGCTGGGCTCAGGCTCTCGTCCACGTGTGTTTGTTGTTGGGTGCCGCGCTGACGCTGCCCATCGCTCCGGATGCGAACTGGAAGCTCGAGGCCGGTTCGACCCCGACCTGGCACATCCTTGCACTGTTGGCCGTTTCGGTTGGTTTGCCGTACTTCGTTCTGTCGTCGACAGGTCCTTTGGTGCAAGCCTGGTACAGCCGTTTTGCCACGGGGCGTTCGCCGTATCGGCTGTATGCCCTTTCGAACATCGGCTCGCTGGCTGCCCTGTTGGGCTATCCGTTTTTTGTCGAGCCGCGTTACGCGCTTGGCCAACAGACGGGAATCTGGTCAACCGGCTTTGTGGCGTTTGCCGCGTTGGGCAGCCTGGCGGCCATTCTTGCCACGCGCGGAAGCGCTGGCCGCACGCAAGAACGGGCGGCGAACCAGCACGCCGCTCAGCTGCCCGGCTGGCGAACCAAGATGGCCTGGATTTCGCTGCCCGCGCTCGCTTCGATGATGTTGCTGGCGACCACGAATCATGTGTGCCAGGACGTGGCCGTCATGCCTTTCCTGTGGGTCGCTCCGCTGAGCATCTACCTGCTTTCGTTCATCATCACCTTCGACCACCCACGCTGGTATCAGCAGCGCTGGTACGCCGTGGCGGCGCTCGTGTCGCTGGGATTGGTGATCGCCGTCGACAAGCTGATTACGGGCGGACACAACGTTGCCTTTACGTTCACGCAAGAGCTGACCCTGCACTTTGCCGCGTTGTTTTTTCTGTGCATGCTCTGTCACGGTGAGCTGTTCCGACTGAGGCCCGATGCGCGGCATCTGACGGCGTTTTACCTGATGATCAGTGCCGGCGGGGCGCTGGGCGGCATGTTCGTCAGCCTTGCAGCGCCGGTTCTGTTTTCTACGTTCGTCGAGTGGCGCCTCGGCATTGTGCTGGGTTGCCTGTTGGCGGTGTGGGTTTTGTTCGAGAACCAGCCGCAATCGTTTGTTCATCGCCGCTTCGCGCTACTGGCGCCCGCCTTTTTGCTGCTGCTGGCAGGACTGCAAGCGCTTCCGCAATTTAACGCCACTCGCGAGCATGAGCTGTTCACAAATGCCCGCAATTTCTACGGCGTGATCTCGGTGCTCGAGCGCGAGCGAGAGAACCCCGAGCAACATGTGTTTAATTTCTATAGCGGCCGGATCGTGCATGGCGTGCAATTCGCCGCGGCCGACAAACGGCGGCAACCGACCGCTTACTTCGGCCCGCACACCGGCGTGGGCCGCGCGTTTCGTGCCCGAGAGGATCAACCGCACTTGCGCGTGGGAGTCGTCGGCCTGGGGATCGGCACCTTGGCCGCTTATGCCACGCCGGGTAGCTACTTCCGCTTCTATGAGCTCAATGAGCACGTGCTCGAGTTCGCGCGTGACTACTTCACGTATCTGGCCGACTGCCAGGGCGATACCGAAATCGTGCTGGGCGACGCGCGCGTGTCGCTCGAGCGAGAAAGCCCGCAGTGCTTCGATCTGCTTGTGCTGGATGCATTCAGCGGAGACGCCGTGCCCACGCACTTGCTGACAAAGGAAGCCTGGGAGGCTTATGGCAAGCACCTGGCGCCCGGAGCGACGATCGCGGTCAATATCTCGAACCGCTACCTCGACCTGTCGCCGGTCGTGGCTGGGCTGGCCGAACATTTCGGATATCGTCTGTCGCGCTTTACGACGGAAAGCAATCCAGCCGCCGGGCTTTTCGCGGCCGACTGGATCGTGGTCGAAACTGCCGCCGCGCCCGAGACGCTGACCAGCGCGGTCGAAGACTCCGGCACGCCACGCACGAGCGTGTTGTGGACGGACGACTACAGCAACCTGTTCGAGCTGCTGAAATAAGAACCGGCCGAGCCGGGCTCATCGCTCGAGCAAGCAGGCTCTTACGCGCCTGCGCCGTTGCCTTCGGGCGGCTGCACCAGCCAGGCCTTGGTGCCGATCGTCAGGTACAGCGACTGTTCGTCGAGGCGGCCGCACATCTCCGACAAGAACTTGAGGAACTGCCGCCCCTTTCGTTTGCCGGAAAAAGAGACTTCGTAGCGCTGGTGCAGGTCGGTGAAAACTTTTTGCCGGTCGGCGCTGGTCCACTGCCCGCGAATCTGGCTTTCCTCGTGGGTGAGCCCGCCAAATTCGCGCAGGAAGAACTCGTCAAAGAGCTCGGTCGGCGTTTTGCCGTCCCGGCCATAGCGAGGATCGTCCATCTTGTCAGCCGGAACATAGAACACCGCGATGGTGCCCAAGGGCACTAGCGTGGGGTCGTGCCTCTTCAGATGGCGCTTCATGGGACACCTCGGCCAATGGACGGGCGCTGGCCGCCTTACATCCGTCCACCCTCGCAGCAGGTCTCGCAGATGGTGCGGCAGCTCGAACATTGCAGCTTGCCACGGATCTCGACGAGCCGGCCGCCGCACATGGGACAGGCCGTGCGCCACGTGGGCGCCGGCGCGCCGCGCGGCGGAAGTGGGGGCACAACGGGTCTGTCATTGGATGGGCACATCGAAAATCTGTCTCTTAACGCCGACCAGGGCAATAGGCCGTAGGCATCCTATCGGGGTCTGCTGCGCGGTCAAGTCGCGCATTGGGTGAGTCTTCGCCTTTGCGCTCTTCGCTTTGTTCGGCGGCCAAAGGCAGAATACAATTGGCTCGAGCTTTCGGCCGCCGCAACTTTCTTTCGCGGCCCTCTTGTGGACCGATCCTGCGATGTCCATTCGCCTCTCCAACATTCGCGTCGACATCAGCGAGCCCGAACGCGCGCTGGGCGAACGAGCGGCGCGCGTGCTGGGGCTGCGCGCCGAGGAGATCGAGCGCTGGCGAATTCTGCGGAAGAGCCTGGATGTGCGCGATAAATCCAATATCGCGTATGTGTATTCGTTGGAAGTTTCGGTGCCCAATGGCGAAGCGCACTTGATCGAACATGTCAATCGGCGCCGTGGCCCGATTGCCGCCGACGCCTACCAGGCGGCGCACTTCGAAATGCCGCTGTGCGGGTCACTTCCACTGGCCGAGCGGCCGGTCATCGTCGGCTCCGGGCCGGCGGGCGCGTTCGCCGCCTATTTCTTGGCCGAGCGCGGCTATCGGCCCATCGTGCTCGAGCGCGGCCAGGCCGTGCGAGAGCGGATCGCCGACATGCGGGCTTTCGACGCCGGGGGGCCTCATAATTCCGAGAGCAACTACCTGTTTGGCGAAGGGGGCGCCGGCACCTTCAGCGATGGCAAGCTGACTTGTCGCGCATCCGGCCCCGACGTGGTCCGCGTGCTCGAACTGTTTGTCGAGTGCAAAGCCGATCCCTCGATTCTCTACAACCATCGACCACATCTAGGCAGCAACCGCTTGCCCGGAATCATCAAGGCCCTGCGGCGGCGGATCGAGGCGTTGGGGGGCGAATTTCGTTTCAATTGCCGCCTGGAGGACCTCGACGTCGCAGACGGCGCCATTCGCGGGCTCGTCACGTCATCGGGATATGTCAAGACGTCGATCTTGCTGTTGGCCATCGGCCACAGCGCTCGCGATACCTACGAGATGTTGTTTCGCCACAACGTGGCGATGATGCCCAAGCCGTTTCAAATTGGGCTGCGGATCGAGCAGCCGCAATCGATCGTCAATCGAGTGCAGTATGGCGATTCGCCACTCGAGAATGCGCTGGGTGCCGCCGACTATTCGCTCGTGGCGCACGGTCGTGAGAACGTATTTACGTTTTGCATGTGCGCCGGTGGCTACATCATGCCCAGCGTCTCAGAGGCCGAGCATTTTTGCACCAACGGCATGAGCCTGTCGCGGCGCGATTCCGATTTCGCCAACAGCGGCCTCATGATCACGCTCGAGCCCTCGGAATTTGGCTCGCCGCACACGCTGGCCGGCATGATGCTGCAGCGCCATTTTGAAAAGCGCGCGTTCGAAATTGGGCGTGGCGAGTACCTGTGCCCCATTCAGTCGGCCCCGGATTTTCTGGACCGGCGAGTATCAGCCGGCCCGTTCAGCTCGAGCTATCCGCGCGGTGTCATCGCGGCCGAGCTGCGAGAAGTCATTCCCGCGGTGGTTGCTTCCGCCATCGAGAGCGCATTGCCGATCATGGACCAGCGCTGGCGCGGCCGATTGTTGGCGCATTCGACGCTGGTGGGGCCCGAAGCGCGGGGCAGCTCGCCGGTGCGATTCGTGCGCGACGCCGAAACACTGGAAAGCCCAAGCGCGCGGGGGCTTTATCCGTTGGGCGAAGGGGCCGGTTACGCGGGAGGAATCGTCAGCGCCGCGCTCGATGGGTTGCGCGGCGCGAAGGCGATCATCCGGCGGTACGCACCTCTCGAGGCATGAAAGGCGACCCGGCCGGATCGATCACGTCGATGTCGTTGACGATTTCCTTCACGCCTGGCACCCGCGCGATCAACGCCTCGGCCAGCGACCTCAACTTATAGGAGGGCACGGTTCCGGATACCGTCAGCACGCCGCCATCGTGGTGGCAGTGCAGGTTTCTGAAGAAAAAGTAAGGGCTTTCGCGCAGCCGCCGCTCGGCCGCAAACCCTAAGTCCGCCCTGGCGCTCGCCCAGGAAAGCAATTGTGCCGCCATACGCTTCCGCCTTGCTCGAATGAAGCCTGCCCCTGTGATGCCGCTGGCTTGTGGCGCCGCGGTATCTCCTCCTCTATCGGCCGCAGGCCAGGCAAAACTCCAGCGAGCCTCGCTGGCAATGCAAGTTGGTTTCAAGCGTCAGTTTGTTAGAGTGGTTTCGCGCGGTCTCGAAGCCTGAGTCCGGTTAGGAAAGAGAAACGCATGGCGAATTACGACGCGATCGTGCTGGGTGTCGGGGGGGTCGGCAGTGCCGCTGCCTGGCACCTGGCTCGCCGCGGTGCGCGCGTGCTGGCGCTCGATCGTTTTTCGCCCGGTCACGACCAGGGCAGTTCGCACGGCCAGACGCGCCTCATCCGCCAGGCCTATTACGAACACCCCGATTACGTGCCGCTCGTGCTGCGCGCCTTCGAACTGTGGCGCGAGCTGGAACAACTTTCTGGCAAAACTCTCTACCACCAGATAGGCCTCGTGCAGGTCGGGCCCGAAGATGGAGAGGTGGTGCCCGGTGTTCGCGCCAGCGCGCGCGAGCATGGCCTGAGCATCGAGGAGTACTCCGCCAGCGAATCGCGCCGGCGCTTCCCGGCCTTCGAGCTGCCGGATAGCTTTCGCGCCGTTTATGAAGCCCGCGCCGGCTATTTGCTGGTGGAAGACTGCGTGCGGGCACATGCTGAGCAAGCGATTGCCCAGGGAGTGGAGCTGCGCGTGGGCGAAACCGTTCGTTCGTGGAGAGCCGAGGGCGGCGGGGTTGTCGTGGAAACCGAGGGCGAGTCCTTTCGCGCCGGCCGTTTGGTGATCACGGTGGGCGCCTGGGCCGGCCAGCTTTTGGGCGAGCTCGGCGTGCCATTTGAAGTTCGACGCAAGCCGCTTTACTGGTTTGAAGCCAGCGACCCGCTGTTGCGCGCGGACCAGGGCTGTCCGGCGTTTCTGTACGACCTGCAGCAGGGTTGCTTCTATGGGGTGCCACGCATCGATGAGCTGGGCATCAAGGTCGCCCAGCACACGGGTGGGCGCGTGGTGCTCGACCCGCTGGCGGTGGATCGTGACCTCGATGTCGAGGATGAGCGTGCCGTGGCGCAATTCGTGCGAGCGTTTTTGCCGCGCGCGAGCAACCATCGCACGGCCCATGCGGTGTGCATGTATACGATGACGCCCGACTGTCATTTCGTGGTGGATCGCCTTCCCGCGCACGCCCAGGTCGTGTTCGCGGCTGGACTATCGGGACACGGCTTCAAGTTCACGAGCGTGTTGGGCGAGGCGCTTGCGGACTTGGCGCTCGACGGCGAGACCCGGCTGCCGATCGGGTTTCTGTCGCTCGACCGACCGGCGCTGCGCCAGCTTCGCTGAGACACGTTACTCGGCTTCGGCCAGATGCTCTTGCTGAGCCTGGTGCAATCGGGCATAAACGCCGCCTTGCAGAATCAAATCGGCATGCTGGCCGATCTCGGCGATGCGTCCGCGGTCGAGCACTACCAGGCGATCGGCTTTGCGCAGCGTGCTCAAGCGGTGGGCGATGGCGATCGTGGTTCGCCCCTGCACCAGGTTGTCGAGCGCGAGCTGGATTTCGCGCTCCGTCTCGGTGTCGACCGAGCTGGTCGCCTCGTCAAGAATCAGGATCTGCGGGTCGATCAAAAGTGCGCGGGCGATCGAGATGCGCTGCCGCTCGCCGCCGGAAAGCGACTGTCCGCGTTCGCCCACCAGCGAGTCATAGCCCAGCGGCAGACGCAAAATGAAATCGTGGGCCCGGGCAGCTTTGGCCGCGGTGATGATTTCTTCGCGAGTCGCATCGGGACGGCCATAAGCGATGTTCTCGGCCACCGAGCCAAAGAACAAAAACGGGTCTTGCAGCACCACGCCAATGTGCCGCCGATATTCGTCGACCGGAAATGAGCGGATGTCGACCCCGTCGACCAGGATCGCGCCTTCGGCCACGTCGTAAAACCGGCATACCAGGTTCACGAGCGTGCTCTTGCCGGCTCCCGAGGGACCGACCAGCCCGATCATCTCTTTGGGCGCGATGGCCAGGTTGAGCCGCTCGATGACGGGACGCGTGCCGTGGCGAAAGCTCACGTTCTGCAGCTCGATTTCGCCGCGCAACCGCGCAGGATGGACCGGGTGTACCGGTTCGGGCACGCTGGGCACGCGTTCCAGAATTTCGAAAATCCGCTGGGCGCTGACGGCCGCGCGCTGCGTGGCGGAGAAGATGCGGCTCATCGATTCGAGCCGGGTGTAGAAGCGCGTGATGAAGGTGATGAATCCGATCAGCACGGCAAACGTGATTTCACCCTGGTAAATCAGCCACGCGCCCATGCCCCACACGATGAGCAAGCCGGCCTGGTTGAGCAGCGCGACCATGGGCCAGAAGAACGTCCATACGAGGTTGACCCGATCGTTGGCGGAGACAATGGAGTCGTTTGCTTTGCGGAAGCGTTCGACTTCGCGCCTTTCCTGCGCGAAAGCTTTTACGACTCGAATGCCGGGAATCGTGTCGGCCAGGATGCTGGTCATGTTGTCCCAAGCGCGGCCGCCGCGTTGAAAACCGCGCTGCATGTGGTTTCGCGCCGTATAGACCAACCAGGCGATGAGGGGAAACGGCAAGAGCGCGGTCAAGGCCAGCTTGTAATTCAAAATCAAAAGAATCACCGACGTGCCGATGATCATCAGAACGTCGGTGGCGAAGTCGACCATGTGGTCGGACATGAAATAACAGATGCGCTCGGTGTCGGTGCTGATACGCGCCAGCAGATCGCCCGTGCGTTTGCCGCCGAAGAACTCCAAGGACAAGCGCTGCAGGTGCGCGTACGTATGGTTGCGCAAGTCGGCTGCGATGCGCTCGCTGGCCCAGGCCATCACGATGCCCTGCCACCAGGTGAAAATCCAGGCCAGGATGGCGGCCACGGCGATGCCGACCAGGCACCACACCACCAGGCGCAAATCGTGAGACATCTTGACCGGGTCGCGCGCCGGTGCGGCGCCGTCGGCCGCGGCGGGTTCCTGCTGCTTGACACGCTTCGGCAGCACGGCCTCCGGCGCCTCGACTCCGCCGGCCACTTCGCCCGCCGCTTCCTCTTCGCCTGCCGTGCCGAGAACTTGGATTGACAAGTCGGTCAGCGCCGAGGTGAGCGGAATGGTGAGATACGGTGGGATCAAGATCAGCCCCGACACGATCAGCGTGAGCACGAAGCCCAGCGACATCAGTCCGGCGCGTTTGCGAGCAAAGCTCATCAAGCGCAGCAAGGAGGCGGTTGAGCCGCGCTTTTTCGCGCGGCCGAAGAGGACGTCGTCTTCCCAGTCGAGCTCCTCGTCTTCGTCGCGTTCGCCACGCGTCATCGCTTCCAATCGTTGGCTGAAGCGATGCGCGAGCGGAGCTCGACCCACCGTATAGCGCCAAAACGCCAGCCGGCCGTCCAGCCCTTCCAGGTCGAGGCTGCCCAGCCCGCTGCGATCGCGCGAGCGGAGCGATGCGATCACGTCGAGCGGCCAGGAGCGCGCGTTTCGAGAATGAACTTGCACCGCACCGGTCACGGCGCCCGGCGCGGGGGCACTGTGGGGATCTTCCGGCAGGCCATGCGGCTGATACTCAATGAGCCGCCGGTCGGTCAGGACCAGCAAGCTCTCGGCATAGCTCAGCTCGTGGTTGAGGTCGGGCAAAAACCAGGCGACGATTTCTTCGCCTTCATCGAGCAGGCTGGTGATCTGTTTCCGCCAGGCGGCCGGCACGCGTTGGCCACCCTGAGTCACTTCATCCACCACGTGCTCTCTCCGTCTGGCAAGAACTCAAACCGCGCGCAAGCAACCAAAACGCCA
>DATJEN010000279.1:0-26233 GCA_035496575.1 Pirellulales bacterium | reverse complement strand
GCACGGATAGTTTCTCTTCAGGACATCCCAATATCACCAGCCGTCCGACAGCGCATTGCGAGATTCCCATCACGGCGTCCGCCTCTTGAAACAGGCGGCGGTACACCTGGTCACCGTGTTCTTGCGGATACTGCGAAAAGTCATATCCATGGAAGGTCACTACCAGGGGCGCCTGGCACACGGTCCGAGCAAAGCGAAAGTTGTTGGCCACTGGTCCGAAGTGCGCATGCAGCACGTCATATTGATGCGGCCGCGCCAAGAAGCTTGCCAGGTGGTAAAGCGCTTCCAGGGAAACGGCCTGCGATCCGTACTGCTCCGGATCGATTACTTCGCAGGTGAGCTTTGGAGCGACCTCGAGGCATTGGCGCAGCGCCGGAACGGCCTGCAGCAGTCGGGTGGAATTCGGAATGGCGCGCTCCGCGCCCGGCAGCCACGTCTCTCCGCTAAATGGCCAGACGGGCATCGACCAGTATCCCGATTCGACAGGCATCTCGCTGTCGAGATATGTCGTCCGAGAAGCCAGGTTGTAGCCTTGAAAGTCGGGGTGAATCGGTTCATCGACTTGTTTGCGCGCGGGGCGGCGCTCGGCAAACACATGTACGTCGTGCCCTAGATCAATGAGGCCGGTCACCTGGCTAAGAATGAACGTTTCCGAGACGGTCGGAAAACTTTGCAACAAGAACGCGATGCGCATGGCGCTCACCGATCCTGCTTGTTGCCAGGCGCGCCGTCGGCCAGATCGAATATGATCAATCGCTCGTTATCGAGCGTGCGCCTGAAACGTGAATGCAGGTAGCGTCTAAGTTGGGCGTAATGCTCGAGCCACCAAAAGCAGGTCCACCAGAACACGACATATCTGGCGCCGTGACGACGCAACCGCTCCACCTCTTCGATCGCCGTGGCGTCGTCGGCAGGGGGGCCCCAATACAAACCTTCCCTTTCGGGAAACGGAATGGCGCATCTTTGTTCGACGGGCTGTGGATCTCCCCACTCGTCGCCATTGACGAGCACGTAGGATTCGCCGGGCGCAATGAGGGCCTCGATATCCTGCTTTGCCAGCAACAGCCGCTCGAGCCAAACGTAGTTGAAATTATGCCGTTTCCACTGCTCAATGTCGGCTTGGATATTCTGCCGTGCCAGGTGAGCGGCGAGCGCGCGACTGTTGTCTTCAAATCGCTGCATGTAATTTCGGATGCGAGGCTCGTCGAGTCTCCGTTCTCGATAGTTGTTCTGACCGTGGGCCCGGTACGTTCCCAAAGCCTGCGACGAATTTCGAATTCGTCCGTACACGGGCGCCAGAGTGATCAAGTAGACGTCGCCGCCATTACGATAGTTGGCCTCGGGCATGGGAAACACCTGATCCAGGAAGTCTGCCCGGTATGCGCAACCCGTGGTGTAGTGAAAGTCATACAATGGCCCCTCGGCGGCGACGCGCTCGCGCAAGTCACCTTCGGGCGGAGTGACTTGGGTACTGAGCGCGCCGTGCCAGTCGCCGTGTGAGTCGACGATGCGCAAAGGCCACTGCACTTTAACCAGGCGCGGATCTTCGAATAATGAGACCGCGGATTCCATCGCCTCTGGGAGCAGGGTGTCGTCCGCGTCGAGAAAGCACACCAGGTCGCCGTGGCTCGCAGCCCAGCCTGCGTTGTAAGTCGATCCTTGGCCGCCGTTGGACTTGAAAACGCCAATCACGTCGTCCTTGTACCGGCTCACGACCTCTCTGGAGTCATCGGTCGATCCGTCGTCCACCACGATCACCTCGGTGTTGGACCACGTTTGCCCCAGCGCGCTTTCGATGGACTTATCGAGAAAACGCGCATAGTTGAAATTGTTGATGACGACAGCGCATCGCGGCGACTTAACCATGACGATCTCCAGCGGTGGCCGCCGCGCATTCGCCGCTGCGTGTAGCGGACGGTTGCCGCAAGTCGAAGATCATCAAGGCGTCATTGCTCAGCAGGCATCGTCCCGTATCGTGTAGGAATTGCTTCCAACGTGGGTATTCATCCAGCCACCAGAAGCAAGGCCAGGCGAGGACGAGGAACCGCGTTTGGCTTTCTCGGATCACTTTCACGCGGGCAATCGCGAGTTCATCTTCGGCCGGAGGTCCGCCATCCTCACCATCCATTTCGATAAAGGACCGCACGGTGCGCCCCATGAATTCACGCGGGGCTGCCCACGTGTTGCCATCAATCAAAACAAAGTCTTGGCCTTCAGGCACGACCCTAAGAATGTCGGTTACAGCCCGATCCAAGCGGTGAAACCAGGAGTGTCGCTTCCAGGAAGCGGTATCGACCTCCATCCCGTTTCTGACCAGAGTGGCGCCGATCGCGCGGCACTGCGAATCGTATCCGGCAAGCTCCAGCTCGAGCTTCTGTTGAAATGAGCGACTGGAGTACACGTTTCCGCCATGAATTCGGTAACAGCCTTGTGGTTGTGGAAGGGTCCTTACCTGGCCAAAAACGGGCGCAAGCGTGTAGAGATATTCATCCGCGCAAGAGCGGTAATAAGGAATGTCTTCGGGAATCGGCATGACGCGCTCGAGAAACGAGGCACACCAGGCGTTGCCCGAGGTCGGCGCACTGGGGACATTTGACGGTCCTCGCTCGAGCACCTGCTGGCGGAAATCTCCCTCCGGCGGAGGCTGGGACGGCCTCCTTTCGCCGGTGTGATTTCCTGCCTGGTCGACCACCGCAAGTGGCCATTGCACTTTGCTGGTTCCCGCCTCGGAAAAGAAAGCCACGGCATTCGAGACCGCGGATGGAAACAGCACGTCGTCGGCGTCGAGAAACAGAACCACGTCGCCATGACTGGCCGCGAAGCCGGCATTCAGCGCCGATGCTTGCCCGCCATTGCTCTTCAAGACGGGTTGAATTCGGGGAAGGTAACGAGAGATGATGTCGCGTGAGTCGTCAGTGGAACCATCGTCCACGACAATCACTTCTAGCGGCCGGTACGCTTGCGCCAGCGCACTGTCGATCGCATGCGGCAAGAACCTGCCGTAATTGTAATTGTTTACGATCACACTGGCCCAAGGCCGCGCCGTGTTCTGCGCGCGTTGCCCGTGCTGCCTGAATTGGATCGTCATCGCATTACCTAGGTGCAGTCATACATCGGGCGTTGCGATCTCTGTCGCCTCGACCGCACTGGGGTAAAGTCCCCAGGTCTCTAAGTAGGTGGTTTTGTTTGCAAACCGATGCTTATAGGGCTCGTCGCCTGGTCCAAAGTCGAATTCAGTTGCTCCCTCTGCGATTGCGTTGAGCAGCACTTGTCTGAGGAGCACTTCGCCCGGCGAATGCCGCGACAGTCCGACGTCAAAGCTCGGAATGCCCCACAGGTATCGGCCGCGGTAGCTTAAACCAAAATGGTAAGCGATCGCTTTTCCCTGCCACGACAACCGAGTAAATCGCAACCAGCCTTGGGCTGTCGCCTCGCGAGTCAATTGCCGGAAGTACTCGCGCTGCCGCAACTCACGGAACAAGCTGGCGTGGGGTGTCGTGTCGCGCCGTGCGACATGCTGCTCGAAGAAGTCGTCGAGATGGGGAGCGACTTCTTCGGCCCTCGTCAAATGCTCGACTTGCAATTCTCCCTGGCGACGAAAATAGCGCTCGTGCCGCAGCAAGCTCGTTTTGCGCGTGCAGGCCTCGGCCGCCTCGCGAGAGCCCACCAAATCCATCGAGGGCGATGCCAGGCTGGCTTCCCGATGAATGGCCATGCCGAGTCGCCCAGCGGCATCGTGCAACCGCGCGCCGGTTTCCGATCGACTGGCGATGAAATAGAAGCGGAAGCCGAGAAAGTCATCCACGCTGTCGCGCGCGAGCGACAAGATGGCGTCCAATACCAGCGGGTCGCTGACGTCCCCCACAAAATCCAAATGATCTTCCGGACAGATGTTGAACACCATCCCGCAGTCCGCGAACAGCGGAGCGAGGGCGACCAATTCGCCGTCACGCCAGGCCGCGACGAGCAGCAATTGTCCACGACCAAACGCTTGCCACCATAAGCGCTGCCAATGCCACGTCAGATTGACCGCGTTCGTTTCGCCCCAGTCGAGCAACTCGCTCCATACGCGCGGTCCTAGCGCGGGATCGTCAAATCCTGTCAGCACCTTCGCGGAAATGATCGAAGCCACCGCGGACATTGAATCAGACTTCGCTATTGAGAAAGGAGGCGGGAATTACGTCTTCACTGGAGGTTTTTCAATAATCCGCGCGGGATTGCCGGCCACAACACTACACGCCGGAACGTCCGTGCTCACGACGCAACCCGCCCCGACAATGGCGCCAGGCCCAATGTGAGCACCGGACAACAAGACGGCGCGGGCACCGATCCATGCGCCGCGGCCAATCGAAACACACGTCTCGGCTGCTAATCGATTCGCCTGGCCGCTGTCGGTAGGCGGACAGGCGACGAAATCGTCGGCAATCGTCACCTCGTGGGCGATGAACACATAATCCGCGATGGACACGCGTCGGTTCGTGGCAATGATGGCGCCCACGAGCGTGCAATGATCACCGATGACCACTTCGCCGCAAGCGCCCAAGTCAAAAAACGTCCCGTTGTAGATCCCCGTATCGTGGCCGATCCGCACGCCGCACGGGCGCAGGCTGCGGTAATGCAGAAACGCGAACGCGCTATACAACCAGCTTCCCGCGCCGATTTCGACATTGTCGGGCAGCGGTTTGGGAAACCAGTCGTGTGACAATCGCTCAGATTCTGTCATGGCGCGTTTTTTTCCCACTCGCAGGGCTGTGCCGGATTTCCAAACACCTTGCATCCGGCAGGCACGTCGCTCGTCACCACCGCTCCGGGGCCAATGCGGGCGCCCTCACCAATGTGGACGCCTTTGAGGATGATGGCCCCGATGCCGACCCACACATCATCGCCAAGAATCACGGGCCGGGCGACCAAGCGCGGACGTTGGGACCGATCGCCGTTCGGTGAGTTGGCGATCGCGTCTTGCTCGCGCAGCTTCGGGTCTGTCGGATGAAAATCTGAGTCGGCAATCGTCACGTTGTAGGACACGATCACTCGCCGTCCCAGAACAATCCGCTCGGCACACATGATCACCGCGCCGACCAGCACACTGTCATCGCCAATCTCGACCGAGCCGGTCGGCTCGATATTGAAGGTGGTCCAGGTGTAGATGCGCACGCGGTCGCCCAACACGAGGCCAGGGTTTTGCTGGCTGCGAAAGCGATCGAAACTGTCGCGGCGCTCGAAGAAGCAGTTACTTCCGATGCGGATGTTCGCTGGAAGATCCTGATAGGTCCATTGACCGGTGATTTCGCCAATATCCACGTTCTACCCCACTCGCGCGCGGTCAAGCAGACTCCCAAGTACGATCGACGATTCGAAATGCGTTCTGGCCAACTCGCGCGCGCCCGCCTGATGAAACGCATAGTCAGCTTCGACGCGGGCCAGGGCCTCCGCCGCTTCCGCCAAAGTAGAAAAGACGAATAACCCTTCGCCAACAGCCACGGTTTCGCTGCAGCCAGTATCCTGCACGACGACCGGACGACCCGCGGCCAAATAACAGACCGACCGGCAACTGAACCATCCGCTGTGGGTCGCAGCGTAGACGTTTTTGGCAACGCTGAATTCGCCGCGTGAGCTCTCGATGTAACGACGGTAGTCATCCATCGTCTGTGAAATACCGTGCGAATCGATGACCGACCAACCCAGCGATCGCCAATGCTCGACCGGGGGCGAAGCGCCGCCGACGGCCACTTCCAGTCGCACCGGCGCGTGAGCCGGCACCGTCTCCACGCGGCCGAATTCCAACTCCTTCGTGCCATAGACCTTGTTGGGGCCTTGAATCGGCTGGCAGAAATTATTCCAGGTCATGACGGTGGTCCAGATGTCCCCCGGCGAACGCGGCTGCCAGCAATCCAATACCACCGGTGGCCGCGTCGGCTGCCAGGCGATTCCCAACTGCGGCAATTCGCAGCCTGGTCGCCCGATGCGCTCGGCGTACGTGAAGAAGTAGTCATGGGCGCGATACCCAAGGCTGCCTTGCCAACCTGGATTGGCATCCCACTTCGGATAATTCACAAAGTGATTCCAGCCCGGATCGGTGTCGATCAAAATCTTGCAGGGACACCGCATGTAGCTCTCGCGCAGCAGGGTACTGCCCGAGACGTTCAGGAACAGCGCCGCTTCGGCCGCAATCTGTTCGATCTCGCTGGCCGACAGACCAAACGTTTGACCGTCGGCCGAGCGAAAGTGCCATCGATCCGCAAGCTGCGGCGACAACTGTCCCAAGGCCTGCTCAAGAAACCCCACGGCATAGGAGCAGTCTTCGCCGTAGGACTTGGCGACCGGGTCGTAGCTGGGGCAGCCGGTGTCTTCGAGATAAAACACCTCGAATCCCATCCGTTCGAGTCCCAGCGCGTATTGGCCATAGTCCCAGGCAACTCCGCCCACGGGATAGGTGCCGATCATGCCTGTTACGATGGCTTTCATAGACACTTTTCAGGTGGGCAAGGTTTGAGCTCGAGTCGCGTAAACACTTCTGCAAATTCGCCCTCCGGCCAACTGTGCATCTCGCCTCGGTAGCGATTCAAGCCCATCACGGCTTGCTCGAAATCGATGACCGCACATTGCGAGCGATACGCGCGGATGGCTTGCCGCTTGACTTCGGCAAAAGCCGAAATATCGACCACTTGATCGATCCGCTGCGTCGGCGTCCACACCTCGAACATCCACACGTCGGGATCGCGCGCGGATCGCTCCAGCACGTGTCGCACGATGTCAACGGCGGCGCGGTGGTCGGGGTGCATTTCATGATCGTGGGGCAGGTAGATCACGTCGGGCTGGAAATCCTCGATAGCACGTCGTACGTGTTCCAACAGTGAAGGCGTCGTGGTCAGCGCGCCATCCTTCTCCCTGCAGAAGGTGATGTCCGCGATTCCCAGGATCGATGCGGCCTCCTGTGCCTCTTTTTCGCGCACATCAGCGACCAGCTCGGGTGGTACTCCGTGTCCGCCGTTTTCTCCCGAAGTGAGAAACAGGACACGGACCGTATCGCCAGCCACGACATGGCCGCGCAGAGTGCCGCCGCACCCTAGCGATTCATCGTCGGGATGGGGACTGACCACCAGCACGCGCCGGCTGGCCTTTTCTTCGTCGCGAGAGTTCATCGAGCCTCGATTGCGGTTTCTGCCTCAGTTGGGATGGTGGTTTCTTTGAGATGGCCGGCGGCTACCTGGCGATAAAAAAGTTCCAAGCGATCGAGGCACACCTGGCTGTCGCCTTCCGCAACGACAAACCGACGAGCGCGTGCGCCCATTGCCTTACGAAGTTGTTTATCCGTCAACAATCGCCGCAAAACGTCCGTCAGGGCCTCGACATCGTGCGGTGGAATCAAGAATCCATTTTGGCCGTCCTCGACGACTTCGCTGGCGCCGGACCCGCTGCAGGCAACGACTGGCAAGCCGCAAGCCATCGCTTCCAGGTAGACCAGTCCCGGCCCGCCCTCATACATGGATGGCGCGGCGAAGACGTGTGCCTCGCACAAATGGCTGGGAAGTTCGTCGCGGTGGACGTATCCGCGCAATTCGAGCATGTCTTCGACCGCGTTGCGCCGCGCCATCGCCCGCAATTCGGCCACGACTTCGCGTTCGCCTTGGCCAATGATCACCAGCCGCAAGCCTGAAAACTGCTCACTCAGCCGAGAGGCGGCCTCCAGCAGGAGTTTCACCCCTTTGTTGCGCGTAATTTTGCCGACAAACACGATCGTGGGCCGCGTGGAGGCAGACAAATGGTCTGGACGGAACAGGCGCGTGTCGACTCCCGTGTGCAAGCGCGGAACGTCTTGTTGCGGCAGCCCATAGTGTTCCGAGCACCATCGCGCGGAACAATCACTGGAGGAGAAAACGGCATCGGCCAGCCGCAGGCACGTGCGCTCCATGTGTGTCCCGACGCGGTAAAAATCGGATTCCAACTCGGGCCAATTCATCGTGTGGGCGAACATCACCAGCGGACCGTGCAAATGGATGGCCACCGGGACGTAGTTGCCGGCTGTCCGATTCAACAGGTAGACGTAACCCTCGCAAGCCCATTCCGGAAAGTCGACGAGGTCCGGCCGGCTGGCCTGGCAAAGGCGGTCCAACTCGGCGGCAACCTGGCTGCTGTAGGTCAGCCACTGGGCAATCTCGGTTGCCATTGGCGTGTCGGCATTGCCGAGCGGGATTCGGACAACGCGTATGAGGCCATCGAAGTACTCATGACGCCCCGCGTCGATGCTTTGCGACAGCACGACCACCTGGTGACCGCGCGCCGCCAGGCCATGCGCTTTCAGATAAGTCTGCGATCCAATCCCGCCCCGCGCCGTGTGGGGCGGATACTCTTGTGAAACTAAAACGACCTTGAGCGTGCCCGCTGCCTGCGAGCGCGATGGCGCACCTGGTTCGAGGGACAAACCAGGGTCGTGCGCGTCGTCGTTCGGGTTGGGCCAGGAGTTCATGGCATCGCCCCCTCGCCAACGAGCGAGCCGAATTGCATGGAACACGTGCGGTAGTAGTGCCCACGGTTAGCAAGCAGTTGCTCATGATCGCCGAGTTCAATGATCCGGCCGTCCTCGAGCACGGCAATGCGATCCGCGTGGCGAACCGTCGACATGCGATGGGCAATGATCAAGGTCGTGCGGCCACGGACGAGTTCTTCCATCGCCTGGAGAAGGAGTGACTCGGTTTCCACGTCCAGCGCCGACGTCGGCTCATCGAGAATGAGAATCGGCGCATCCTTGAGCAGCGCGCGGGCGATGGACAACCGCTGCTTTTCACCGCCGGATAACGTCGCTCCGCGCTCGCCGACCACCGTATCGTAGCCCTTCGGCAGTGAAACGATGAAATCGTGGATTCTGGCAGCGCGGGCGGCGGCCTCGATCTGGTCGAGCGACGCGTCCGGGCGCGCATACGCGATGTTCTCAGCGATGGAAATTGGAAACAGGAATGTCTCTTGCAACACCAGCGAAATCTGGCTTCGCAAGCTTTTTATTTTCACGGAGCGGAGGTCGATTCCGTCAATGGCCACCATGCCGTGCTGAGGGTCATAGAATCGCGGAAGCAGACTGACCAGCGTTGTCTTTCCGGCGCCCGTCGGACCGACGATCGCCAGCGTCTGGCCGGCGGGAATCTCGAGGCTGATATCGTGCAAGACCGGCCGATCGGGAACATAGCCGAACGTGACGTGCTGAAACTGTAAATGACCGCGACTGGGGGGCAATTCCCGTGCTCCGGGCGCGTCTTTGACGTCCGGCTCGGTGTGCAAGATGTCGAGGACGCGTTGCGCGCTGCCCGCTGCCCCCTGGATGGTTGACGAACTGTACATCAGCGTCTCGAGCGGCGCGTAGAGGGCGCGCAAGTACGCCAAGAACACCAGCATGCCGCCGACGGTGAGCTCTCCGCTGAGGACATGGGAGCCGCCCACCCAAATGATGAGAGCGGTGCCAGAGACGGTTGCAAGGCCCATCAAGATCTTGAACTGCAAATCGATGCTGCTCGAGCCAAGCGTGGCCTTCAGGATGGAGCGGGCCTGATTCGAGAAGCTAAGGTCCGCGCGCGATTCGCCGCGGAACACCTGCACAACAGGGATCGATGAAAACGTCTGCTCGACGATGTCATACAAGCGGCCCTCGGCCTCCTTCAGTTCGAAACTGCGCTTTTGCATGCGCTCCGCGTAGCCGCGAAACACCACGACCATGTAGGGCACGACCAACAACGACAGGGTCGTCAATAACGGATCGAGCTGCCACAGGATTGCACACATCATCACCAGGCTCATCAGCGAGCCGGCGGCCGGCAGCAATGCGCTGCGAACGATGGTTGAAACGCACATGCAATCGGTGGTTACCCGACGAATCGAATCGCCGACCGATTTCGAGCGGTGAAATCTCAGCGACAGTCGCTGCAAATAATCGAACAAGTCGGCGGCCAGCTCATAAAACATGCGATGGCCCAAGCTGATCGCCGCGAACGACTCGGCCACGCTCACCAGCCAATTCAACAAGAAAAGAACAATCATCGCGGCCACGCACCACGCCAACAGCTTGTAGGCCGTGACGCCTTCGCCAAAGAATCGCGCGACGAGCTCGGGAATTTTCTGGCCGCCCAGGACTTGATCGGCGATGAGCTTCATCGGCCACGGCTGCAGGACGTCCAGGCCGGTCTTGAGAAGCATCGCGAACAGCACCAGCAGTAGCGCCCGCCAGCGCCGAACCGCGTACGACAGCGACCATCGGCACAGGTTGAAAGGGCTCAGGCTGCTGGGTGGCTTTTTCATATCGACTGCGGCTCCCCTGAACCCAAAGTCTGTGCACGTCGCGACCCGGTATGGCGACGGTACAGCCGACTATAGGGCCCACCGGCGGCGATCAACGTATCGTGATCCCCCTGCTCGACGATTCGCCCTTTCTGGAGAACCGCGATCCGGTCAACCCGCCGGATTGTCGAAAAACGATGTGCGATCACAAGCGTCGTCTTGCCACGCATGAGACGCGAGAGTGATTGGAGCACGAGTTGTTCGGTATCCCCGTCGAGAGCGCTGGTTGGCTCATCGAGAATCAGGATGGGCGCATCGGTCAACATCGCGCGGGCGATGGCCAGGCGTTGGCGTTCGCCGCCCGACAGGGTGGCCGCCCGCTCGCCCAGCACCGTGTCGTAGCCGGCCGGCAATCGACGAATAAAACCATCCGCGTTAGCCGCCACCGCGGCAGCCTCGATCTGGGCGCGCGACGCGGATGGGCGTCCGAAGGCGATGTTGTCAGCGACGCTGACCGGTAGCAGAAACGGCTCCTGCAAGACCACCGCGACCTGACTGCGCAGGCTCTCCAACGTGACGGAGCGAACGTCGGTGCCATCAATCAGCACACGTCCTTCCCAAGGGTCGAAAAGCCGTGGGATGAGCGCGGCCAGCGTGCTCTTGCCCGCCCCGGTATTGCCGACGATCGCTACCGTTTCACCCGGCCGCAAGTTCAGCGAAACGTGTTCCAGCGCCGGCCGGCCGAGTTCATACCCAAACGTCACATCGACGAATTCAATCCGGCCTTGAATGCCGTGTAGCCGCTTGGCGTGCGAAGTCTCGCGAATCTCAGATTCGATCTGCAGGATTTCGTTGACGCGATCCCAGCTTGCAGCCTGCTCTTGAAGGGTGGAGTAAACGCCGGCGAACGTTTTGAACTGCACTTGTAGCGTCGTGAGGTAGGAGAGAAACACAAGCAACTCGCCCAGGCTCAGTTCACCCTGGAAGACGCGCGTCGCGCCCATCCAAAGCACGAGTCCTGTACCGCACACGGTCGTCAAGCCCGAGCTTAGAGCCGAAAGACTGCCCAGCAGCGTGCTGCGGCGGTGCGCATGAATCACACGGTCGGCCAGTTGTCGAAACCGTTCGTGAGTGTGGCTCTCGCGGGTGAAGGCCTGAACGACCGGAATTCCGGACAACATTTGATGAACGTGCGACTGGATGCCGATTTCGATCTCGCGCCGTGCGCGCGCGGCCACTCGAATCAACCTTCCAAATACGGCCGACGACAAGAGCATCGCGGGAAGGACAGCCAGGGAAATGAGCGTCAGTGTCGGATCGGCTTGCCACATCAATACGGACATGCCCACCAACAGGATCAAGGCGCGCACCGGTCCAAACAAGACGGCGTCGACGAACTTGTAAATGCACCAACTGTCGGTCGCCACCCGTCCCAACAGATCTCCCACGGAGTTTCGACTGTGAAAAATAAGCGAACGCCGTTGCAGACGTGAGAACAGGTCACGCGCCAATCGAAACACCATGCGCTGGCCGACTTGCACCCAGGCGATCGTCAGAATGACCTCGCTCGCGCTATTGATCACAAAAATCGCCAGAAACGTGATCGCGATCCAGCCGAGCAAGCCGCGCGGCGAGTCGGCCCAGGGAATCCACTCTCGTACGCTTACGAGCCACTCGGGCACGGGTTGTGTGCCCAGGACATTGTCGACGAGAATCTTCATCGGCCACGGCTGCAGCACCGCCAGCGCACTGCTCGAGAGGGTTACCGCGATAATGACGATCCAGCCTTGCCAATGGCCAAGCACATAGGACGACAAGAGGCGATAGCGGCGCCACCTGGAAGGCGCGGCGGACGGGCTCGTCAAAGGCGAGCCATGATGTTGCGGCGAGGAAGGAGCCATAAAACGAATTGGATTCTCGGCGGACCGTAGTGTTGGCAAGACGGCTATTTGCTGGCTGCTGCGCCGATCGGTTCAGAAGCCCTTCGAGATTGTGCGGCGCGCCAGGGCATTAACCCCAACGACTCGCCCACTTGTTCAAATACGCCCACGATTCGACCGGCAACACGGGTCGCCCGCCACCAATGAACCGCCAGATATCCCGCCAAGGCCGCCGTGATCCCAACCGCCCAGACTGACTCAAGCCACAACGCAAGCGATACGAGCAGCAGCACCGAGTACAACGGCGCAACGAAAGGGCGAGGGCGGACGCGAAATTCAACACGGACGAGACGGTCCGAACCTCCGTGATTCTCTTGAACCGTCTGAACGCGAACGACCGTTCCGGGGTGGCAGTCAATTTCCAAATCCCAGTCCGTCCAGCCAGACCCGACCATACTTCCCCAGCGCTTCTTCGACAGATAGGTGTTGACGTCCGCCAGCAAATCGGTGCGTTCGATTCCTTTGCTCGACCAGAACGCAAGCGTACGACGACCGCTCAGCAGCAAACGCAGGCTGTTTCCGCTACTGATCTCGCCGGTTTTCTCCGGAACCTGTGCCGACAATAGGCGCGTGCGATAGCGATTCCAGGATCGCACGAGAGGTTGAGCGTAGCACAGCCCGAAGATGACTGCGCGGGACAGCAGCCCATCGTGTGCCGGCGGCAGGCGGACTTGCGCCGCCTGCAGTCCCGCTGCCGTCAAGGACGCAATCCAACCGATCGCGGCCAGCCCCCACAGGATCGGCCAAAAGGCGGCGACCGCGATGATCAACAGCAGAAACAAATGCCATTCGAGCGTAGTTGGAAGCATGGCCCAATGCGCCGGCCCTGGTTGATAGATGCATTGAAAGGGTCCGCTGGCAAACGTTCCGCTATAGATGATGGGCGCACCAAGCCTCAAACCCGGCATTCCGGCGCTGTACATGACGCCGCGCCAAATCCCGTCGCCTCGTCCGTTGAATTTGTCGGGATGTTTGAAGCGCAACAGCGCTTCGGCCTCTCCGTAGCCAGCCTGTTGGCGAAAGTACGACTTGGGTCCTTGGCGGCGATGGTGCCACACGAAGGCCGAGGGTGCGAAGGTGATCCACATTCCGGCCTGCTGCAGTCGCCAGCAGATGTCGACGTCGTCCCCCGCCTTACAGAACTGCGGATCGAATCCATTGAGCGCTTCAATGGCCTCTCGCCTGAAGGCCATGTTGCACCCCGGAATGTGTTCAGCGACCTGATTGCTTTCTAGTACGTGCGTGGGTTGCCCCGGCGCGGCGGCGACGCAGGCCGGCAACCAGCCGTCCGGAGGAGCACAATTCGGCCCCCCGACGGCATGCGCGCCGCTGCGCTCCAATTGCGCGACAAGAAGCGTCAACCAGTCGCGGTCGACAAAGCAATCGGAATCGGTGTAGGCAATGATCGAACCCGTGGCCGCCTGGAGACCGACATTGCGCGCGACGCTCAAGCCTTGGTTCCGCTGATGGATGGCCCGAATCGTTGGAAATCTTGCCAGAATCTCGCAGGTATCATCCGTCGAGCCATCATCGACGACGATCACCTCGTGCGCGGGGTAGTCGAGCTCGACCAGAGAGGCCAGGCACCGGTGCAAGGTACGGCCGCCGTTGTACGAACACACGACTACCGAAATGAGCGGCTGCGTTTCCAACAGATCGCTCAGCCGCTGCTCATTGAGTTCCCGCATCGCGTGGAACGAGGCCTTGGGAACGCGATCGGCATCGGTCAGTCCAAAGGCCCAATCGGTAATCGTGTGATTGCCTGTGTGCCACTCGTCGGTCCATGAAAAGACGAAGCTGCCCGCCAGTCCGCGCAGCAGGGATTCGCGCGTGTGACCCGCCAGGAATTCCGCCTGCGCGATTTCACCGTGGCGCAGGGTATCCATGCCCATTTCGCCAAGCACGAGGGGCTTTTCGCCCACCAGGTTTTGCAGCCGGCACAGGTAGCGACTGAACGTTTCCAAATCGTGCAAATAAACGTTGAAAGTAATAAAGTCCAAAAAGCCAAGGTCCAAGTATTCCGCCGGCGGATAGTTGGCGAAGGTCACCAGGTTGTGCGGATCCGCTTGTTTGGCAACATCCGTCAGCTCCGCAATAAACTCTTCGACGCGCCGCCGACCGTGCCAACGAATAATGTCCGGGCTGATTTCGTTGCAGACGCTGTACGCCGTCACGCAAGGATATTCGCGGCCCAGGCTGGCCGCGTCGTGAACCGCGCGACGAGCGTCCTTGCGCGCTTGTGCGCTATCTAAAAAACAAAGGTGCTTGGCCCACGGCACATCGATCAGAATTCCGAGCTTGCCGGTCTCGCCCACCAGGTCCAGAAACCAGGGGGGCGGGACGTGGTAAGTGCGCAGCGTGTTGAATCCTGCCTCGACGATCTGTGCACAATCTTGCCTGACAACGCGGCGCGGCGGAAAAGGCGCACCGTGTTCCGTCGGCGAGAAGGGGCCATAGGTGACTCCACGCAGCAAAAGCCGCTCGTCCCCCCGCGAAAAGAAACGGCCGTCAATCCTTACGCGAGAATCCGGGGCAGATGTTTTCCGGCGGGACTTAGCCTGTAAAACGTTATTCGACATAGCAACGATCCAATTTCTGCTAGTGAATCGAGAGTCGCTTCGAGAGTCCCGCCTCGAAGCGAAGCATTAATCAGTTGAACATCCTGTTCGCAACGGAGCCGTATAGGCTTGCGACGACGGACCTTTTCTGGGCAGTTGCGGCGAAATCGGGCTCGAGTGGCGCCGAAAACGCTCGCACGGGTTCATCAAAAGTCGACGGACACGATTCCTCCGTCGCTCTTGCCGCCCAGGTACTGATAAGTCTGATGGTCAATGGACTCGACGAGAAAATGCACGCTCCCGTCGCCGAACAAGAACTGCGCCCCATCAGCGTGCGCGGACTTGAATCCCACTTCAGTGTTCCAGTTGCACGAGCGGTGGCACGGGTCCGCCGCATTGGCTTGGCAACTATCGTAGTTGATCGGAATGATGGTCGTGCAATAACCATTGCCGTTGTTGGTGATGGCCCAGCCGTTTCGTGCATGCTCCGAGCAGTCCGGGCGAACTTCGCCAAAGAAAATCGTCTTCGACAAGCCGTCCGTCACCCTTTTCAACCCGACCATCGTTCCCGTGCGCGTGAACGGACCTGCAAAATTCTTCGGATCGTCGAGAGGCGCCAGCGCAAAACTTTGCCACGGGTGGTTGCACGAACACTCTGGGTTGTCGTACACGGTCGTCGGTCCGCTCGAGGCCGCATAGTTGTGCGGAACCAGGCCGTCGTACGCCGCCTCGCGGGTATCGCTGGGACACAGATAAGTGGAGATCGTGGCGGCGGCCACCCTGGTATCGCCGAGCATCGTGTTGTCAGTATTCGTCGAGCGGAAGTCGAAGGCATTGAAAAGCGACAACTCCTCGAGATAGGGCAAGAGATACACCAGCGTCGAGCCGCGATTGAACGGATTCGGCCCCCCGTTGCGCCATGCCGCACCAGGCGGAAGCCGCTTATAGACATTTTCGAAATCGTGGACCGCGACGCCGATCTGCCGCAGGTTGTTCGCGCAACTGCTGCGTCGAGCCGCTTCGCGCGCCGCCTGAATGGCCGGCAAGAGCAGCGCCACTAAGATGCCGATGATGGCGATCACCACCAGCAATTCGACAAGGGTGAATCCGCGCGGGCGTGAAAATCTCATGATGAAGTCTCTTGAGTAAGCCACGCCTTGCCCGGCGGACATTTTACCGAGTTAGACCTCTTTGGGAACCAGCCCGTAGGCCGGTCCGCGTTATAGCCCCCTTGAGATGGGTGACTGCATCGAGTCCGGGTACTGATATGCGAAAACGAACCCCGTCCCTCGTAGACCGTGCCTTAGAGATTCTAATTTCCCGACTTATGGGAACCAAAAGGCTGGACATTTCTCGTTTTTTCCGGGGATTCGCAGCTTAGCTTAGCCTCACGACGCGGGGCAAGTAATCGGAAGATTTGCCAAGCATCATGGGGTGTATATACCTTGGCATTCGATGCTGGCGACAAGAATTCGCCAATGGTTTCGGCGTTGACGGTATATGCGCAGGATGGTCAGTGACCGCAAAAGAATTGTTCGATTCGTGTTAGATTTTTCGCCAACCGGGCTAATTCAAATCCGAGTTGCTTGCACCACGACCTGGTTGTCCAACAACCAGCAACGGCTAATCGCGCTCCAGATCGGGAGATCACCAACATGAAAATTTGGTGGCACTTCTTCCTGATCGTGTTCGTAATTCAATCCTTCGCTCGTTCCACACAGGCCGCTGAGCCGTCGATTCACGACCGTTGGCACGCCCTCGAACTAGCAGCCCGCGCGGAATTCAAGAAGTATCCGACTCCGCCGCGCCTGTTCGTCAACGACGAAGATTATCGCAAGCATGTTAAGGAATCGGATGCCGCCGCATTTGCCTACAGACAGCAACTATTGGCGAAGCTCAAAGCGTTGTTATCCGAAGGCATGGCTCTGCAAGGCGACATTTCTTTTGATGACCATCTCGCGCTGGCCGTGATGGCTGCCACCCTGCAACAATTTGACGACGCCCTTCGTCATGCCAAAGCTGCGGACCGCATACAGCCCGACGATCCACGAGCACTTTTGGTCCTGACTGCGGCACAGCTCCGCAGCAAGGACGTTGACGGTGCGGAGAGAACCTTGGAGCGGGTCGCAGAGCCAGCGTTAGTGCCCGACACCAATTGGACCCATTCGTTCCTGAATCTCGTACACAATTTATTTCGCCAGGAGAAGCGGTGGAAGTCGGTGAGCCGAAGCCAGCGTTGGCTGTTAGACAACCAGCGTGCCGGCAAAATGGAGACGGCGCTGGAATGCCATTACTCGTTCACGATTATCGATTTGGCGACAGCGGCGGCGCCCCGCGACGACTGGGGCGAGCTGGCCCTGGCGGACATCGACCGCGAACAGCGCGCGTGGGAATTGCTTGAGAACCCCTATGCGCCTTGGATCTCGTCCAAGCTGTCTGCCCTTAAGATTCTGCTCTCGGCAAAGCTTGATAAGACCGAAGCGGCAGGTGCCGGGTTCGAGCAGGCCCTAAAGGACGCTCGTCAAGCGCGGAAAGATCGGCCAAACGATCAGAACGCCTGTCTGCGACTCATTGCACTGGAGCAGGAGCAGCTCGCACTGCTTCCGCCCGAGATGAAGTCGGCGGCACGCAAGGATTTGGTCGAATCGCTCCACGCTGCGATTCGCCAGTTTCCTGTGGATTCGACGGCGATCGAGTTCGGTCGGGGCGTCGGCCGACACATCTTCGACTTGATTCGTGACGGGGAGTACGAAGCGGCCATAGCTGCTAAAGGCGCTCTGCTACAAACGCTGCGAGAGTTGCCAGCCGAGCTTCAATCATCAAGTGCCATGGTGTTTGCCTATCGTATGGCATACATGCCCAACGAGGAAATCGAGCGGGGCCTGCGCCGCAATCAATTAGTCGGCAAGCCTGCACCGCCGCTTGAGGTCGCCGCCTGGGTGAATGGATCTCCCCTTTCGTCGGACGACCTGCGCGGCAGGGTTGTGCTCGTTGATTTCTGGGCTGTGTGGTGCGGCCCGTGCATTCGCGCGTTTCCGAAGCTGATCGAATGGCACGAACAGTACGCGGATAGGGGCTTAGTAACCATCGGGGTCACGAAATACTACGGCGAAGGCTGGGATTCCAAGAATTCCCGGCCCTCGAAAGACCAAGGCATCTCCCACGAAGCGGAGCAAGTCGCAGTCGGAGAGTTTGCCAAGCATCATGGGCTGCCATATACCTTGGCATTCGATGCCGATGACGAGAAGCTGTCCAATGGTTTCGGCGTTGAAGGTATACCGCAGGTCGTGCTCATTGACCGGAAAGGAATCGTCCGCTTCGTGCGCGTCGGAAGCACTGACGCAAACGACAAGGCGATTGCAGCGACGATCGAAACGCTGCTGGCCGAATAGCATCCATGAAGATCACTCACTTTGAGACCTTCTTGGCCAATGCCGGCCTGCGAAACTATCTATTCCTGCGGCTGTCCACCGATAGCGGACTGACTGGCATCGGCGAAGCGACGCTCGAATGGCAGGAGAAGACCGTCCAGACGCTGTGCCACGAGTGGCTCGAACGGCGGGTCCTGGGCCGCGACCCATTCGATATCGAGCGGATCGTTGGTGACCTGGTTCGCGATCAATACCAAGGTGGATCGACCGTGATGACGGCCATCAGCGCGGTCGAGGTCGCGCTGTGGGACCTGGTGGGCAAGGCATGCCGCCAGCCGGTGTATCGCTTGCTGGGTGGCCGCTGTCACGAGCGCCTGCCGGCCTATGCGAACGGTTGGTACGGCGGCGCGACAACTGCCGATGAATTTGCCGAGAGAGCCCGTGACGTGGTCGCGCGAGGCTACGGCGCGATGAAATTCGATCCGTTTGGCACGGCCTGGCGAGTGCTTTCGCGCGACGAGCTTGCAATGGCGCTGGAGCGCGTGGCCAAAGTCCGCGAAGCGGTCGGCCCCGATATCGATCTCATGATCGAATTCCACGGGCGGCTCACCGCTGGCGCGGCCACGAGCGTCATGCGTTCCCTCGAGCCGTATGACCCGGCTTGGTGCGAAGAACCAGTTAGCCCGGAGCGTGTCGAGCTGCTGGCCGACGTGAAGCGTGCCACGCGGCTGCCCGTCGCGGCCGGTGAGCGGTTGATGACCGAGGCCGATTTCCTGCGCATGATTGAACTGCGCGCGGTCGACGTGGTGCAGATGGATATCTGCCATTGCGGAGGCATTCTCACGAGCAAAAAAGTGGCGGCGCTCGCGGCGATGCACGACCTGCGCGTGGCGCCGCATTGCTCGATCGGGCCGGTCGCCCTGGCCGCGGCGCTGCATTTCGACATGAGCACGCCAAATTTCATGATCCAAGAGTCGTTTGGCGAGTTCGACGTCCCCTGGCGGAACGAATTCGTTTGCGGCTGGAATCCACTGCGCTCGGGCGAGTTCACGCTGTCCGACGCGCCGGGATTGGGCCTGGAGCTCGACCTTGCCGCGATCGCCGCACATCCTTATGTCGCCCATTCCTTTCCCAGTCTTTGGGATTCGGAATGGACGACCAACTTCACGCAATCGGATTGAGCGGCGCCAACTCGGATCATGAGCACATTTCGCATCGCCTATACCGGAGACTTTTTGAACGAGGATGGCGAAAGTGCCTATGGCGACCTCGCCGCGCTTGCGCAGCCGCCTTACATCGAGCTTCGCTTTCTCACCAGTCAATCGCCGAGACGGGGAGACAAGGCGTATTGGCAGCGATTCTATTCGCTCGAGGTTACCCCTGACGACGTGCAGGGCGTCGACGGCCTCGTCGTGCTGCGGCCGTGGGTCAAGGAACATGCATTGGCCGCGGCGAGTGATCTGGTCGTGATCGGCCGTTCGGGGGCAGGCTACGATAAGATCGACGTCAGCGCTTGTACCGCGCACGACGTCGCGCTGTTCAACGCGCCGCTGGCCTTGAATCATGCAACGGCCTCGTCCGCGCTGCTGTTCATGCTCGCGCTCGCCAAACGCTTGCCTAAACAAGAACGGCTGGTTCGCCAAGGTCGCTGGGACCTTCAGGCGTCGAGCATGGGGAGCGAACTCGAGGGTCGCACGCTGGGAATTGTCGGTCTCGGACACAGCGGCCGCGAACTCGTTCGTTTGGCCGCGCCGTTTGCGATGAAGGTACTGGCCTTCTCGCCGCACGCCGACCGCGCGCAGGCCGCGGCGCTGGGGGTACGGCTGGTTTCGCTCGAAGAGCTGCTAACCACGTCCGATTTCGTCAGCCTGCACGCTCGCCTCACTGCGGAAAATCATGGTCTGCTGGGACCGAAGCAGTTGGCGCAGATGAAGCCTACGGCTTATTTGATTAACGTCGCGCGTGGTGAACTGGTAGACCAGTCGGCCCTTGTCGCAGCCTTGCGCGACCACTGGATTGCGGGCGCGGGCCTCGACGTGTACGAGCATGAGCCGCTTTCGCTCGATGATCCCTTGCTTACACTGGACAATGTCATTCTGACCCCGCATTGGTCCGCCTCGACGACCGACGTATTCACCGCCACCAGCCGTGCGATGACGGCAGGCATGTTGCGCGCAGCGCAGGGACTTGCGCCTGACAACGTCGTTAATCCTGCGGTGCTGACCAGGCCGAAATTTCAGGCGAAGTTGGCCCGCTTCGCGCAAAATAAAGCCGGATGCGGAAAGCGCGTCTGACGGCTTGTCAGCCGACGATTTCCCTTACAACTTCCCCGCGGGAGATTGGAAACGGACGCCCTAGCGCATCGTGCAGCTCGGTCGTAGGAGCATAGCCCAAGCAATGGTAAAGGGTTGCCAGCAGGTCCGGTGGGCGGACCAATCCTTCCTTGGGCTCGCCGCCGATCGCGTCTGATGCGCCGTGCACGTGGCCTCCACGAATTCCACCACCAGCCATTGCGACGGAGAATACATTTCCCCAATGATCGCGACCCCCGGCTGCATTGATTCTTGGAGTACGACCAAATTCGGCCAGACAAATGACCAACGTTTCGTCGAGCATACCACGATCGACCAGATCCTCTAGCAATGCCGAGTACGCCTGATCAAACTGCGGCAGTAGCACGGTACGCAGCCGCTGTATCTCGCGGGTGTGCGAATCCCAGCACGGGGTATCCGAAGGCTCGTCGGGAGAACGAAACCAATTGACCTGAACTAAAGTGACGCCAGCTTCGACCAACCGGCGAGCCAGTAGCACGCTCTGACCGAATTGCGTGCGACCGTAGCGATCACGCGCCGCGGTCGATTCATCATCAAGTTGGAACGCAGCGCGTGCACGTGGCGATGTGAGAAGGTCAAACGCCTGCTGTGCGGCGGCATCAAACGGCGCCAGGGCCTCGCCACGCTCGACGGTTGCGCGGTGCTGGTTCATGGCGGACAAGAGCTGGCGGCGTCCCTCGAGCCTGGTCAGCGCTAAATCAATCGGCAAGGTGAATTCCGGAACTCTAAAGTCGGGCGACGCTGGCTGGCAGCGGAACATCCACGGGTCGAACGCGCGGCCGATAAAACCGGCGTCTTGTCCTGGCCAAACGGAACCGTCCGTGTTGAATATCTGGTGTGGCAAGCGCACTGCCGAAGGCAGTGACGTGCCGACATCGCGGAGGCGGCGAACGATCGAGCCAAAACTGGGCCAGTTGTTGGGCGCCCCGGGATTGGCATTCTCCATGTTCATCGGGGCATGGGGCTGTCCGGTTAACATGTAGTAGCCACTCGATGAGTGCGCGTTGTCACCGGTGCGCACCGCTCTCAGCAAGCACAGATGATTCGCGAGTCGAGCCGACTTGGGCAGCAATTCGCTAATTAATAAGCCAGGCACGGTCGTGCTAATCGGCTTCAGTTCGCCGCGGATTTCGATCGGGGCGGCGGGCTTTGGATCCCAGGTCGAATGCTGCGCGGGTCCCCCAAATAGGAACAGCACGATGCACGACTTGGCGCGACGACCAACTGGCGCAGTCCCTTGGGCTGTCGCATGCCGCAACAGATTGGGGAGTGTCAGCCCGGCCACGCCTAGCGAGCCAATTCGCAGAATCTCACGCCGCGATATTCCATCGCACAATCGCGTGGATTGTGACTTGATCGTAAACATCGTTGTTTTTCGGCCGGTTCGTTCTGCTAAATTCTCCAGGCAGTATATCGCAAATCGCGCCGTGCCACGCGTAATATGAATGCTGAATTACGAGGTCGACTTCTACTTCCTGAGGAAGCCATGAACCCCTGGCAGCGAATCGCCGCGATGGGCGCGGTTTGTTTCGCGGCGATGTTGGCAGTCCTGTCGACAGCGCGCGCGGCGGATGACGCGGCGACCTTGGCCGCAATCGAAATCACGACGCCCATGTCCGCGCCCGATTGGGCGCTACTCGAGCGCGAGTTACTTCGCTCGACCGAGGCCGCTTGCCGCGAATTCTACGACCGCTATTTCGACGATCGCGGCTATCTGCTGTGCGTCGAACGTTGGGGGGGCGACGACGGCCCGGACGACGCGATCGAGTGTGTGGCGGATTGGCCGCTGTTATACGCACTGGGTTGCAGCGACGAGATTCTCACGCTCTACCGGCGCGCCTGGGAGGGGCATCTGCGGCAATACACGCTCGCCAAAACGGTCGACGTTGAGCTCGCGCGCGACGGCATGTACTACAAAGAGTTCCCGGTGATGTTCGATTGGCTGCATCACGGCGAGGGACTGACGGCATTCGTCTTCGAGGGACTGGCCGATCCGTCCGACGCGAAATTTCAAAAACGGCTGCGCCGCTTCGCCGGCCTCTACCTGGGCGAAGAACCGGGCGCGGACAACTACGACGCGCATCACAAGATCATCCGCAGCCTGTTCACCGGCAGCCGCGGGCCGCTGCTGCGCAAGGCGACCGGGCTCGATTGGGCCGGCGACCCGATCGACGTCGAAGGGCGCTTCGAGCCGCGGCACGGCGAACGAACGTACGCCGAAATGGTGGCGCACTTCCGCGACTACAACGACATCGTTGGCGATCATCCGCAAAACCTGTGCGCGACCAGCCTGGCGACCACGGCCTACATGCTCGCGCACGAGCCGAAGTACAAAACCTGGGTCGTCGATTACGTCAATGCCTGGGTTGAGCGCATGAAGGCCAACCACGACATCATCCCAACGAACATCGGCCTGGACGGCAAGATCGGCGGCGAGTGCGGCGGCCGCTGGTACGGCGGCGTTTACGGTTGGGGCTTCACCGTCATCCAGCCGCAGACCGGCGACAAGGCAAATCGCAATACGCATCAACTGGGAATCTCGGGTTTTGGCAATGCGACGCTCCTCACCGGGGATCGTCGCTACGGCGACGCCTGGCGGCGGCAGATCGACGCCGTGAACTCGCATTCACGCACGGTCGACGGCCGCATCGAGTATCCGACGATGTGCGGCGACGATGGCTGGTACGGCTACACCCCACAGAAATACTCGCATGGCGCGGCGAACGTTCACTACTGGTCGATGGACAAGGCCGACCGCGAGCGACTTGGCGACGATCCCTGGATCAGTTTCCTCGCAGGCCGCGCGGCCGATCATCCGGCGGCCGCCCTGCGCGGTGATCTCGAAGCGGTCCGCCAGCGCGTCGCCGCCATGCGCGCCGACCGCACCACGCCCGACACGCGGCTGGCCGACGATCCGTTGATGGTCAGCCCTGCCGCGGTCACGAACCTGGTGCAACTCATGCTGGGTGGGATTTATCCCGGCCACGTGGCGAGTCCTCTGCATGCGCGGTTGCGCTATTTCGACCCACAGTCACGCCGCGCGGGCCTGCCGCCAAGAACGGCGGCGCTGGTGGAGCGGCTGTCGGCCGACGAAGTGACGGTCGTGCTCGTGAATCTCGACGTCGTCGACGCGCATTCGATCGTGGTGCAGGGAGGCGCGTATGGCGAGCACCGGCTCGACTCGGTCTCGGTCGAGGGGAAAGGGCAAAAGCTCGGCGGCCGGAGTTGCCAGGTACGGCTCGCACCCGGCTGTGGCGCCCGACTGGTCCTGAAGACAGCGCGCTACGCCAACGCACCGACGTTGTCGCCGCCCTGGGAGCCGGCGGAGGCGAATTAGGGCGGAATCTCGCCCCCAAAGTTTCGCCCAACGCTTGGGAATCGAATCGCAAAAATCCCTGCCGTCCTATAGAATGCCGAGTTTCGAAGCGGCACCAATAGCACGGCCCAACCGGCCGGAGTCAGCATGTCAACCGTGGTCAGCGTTACTCGCCACCGGAAAAAGACCATGCGGGCGCTGAAGCGGCTACCCAAGTTGACCGCGCCGCTGCTGCGGCTAAACGGCCTGTGCCCGTACTACACCATGTTTCCGTTGTCCTTCCCCTTCGACGCCTTAGCCGCGGCTGAGGATGGAGAATGGGTTTTCGACCCGTTCTGTGGTCGCGGAACTACGATTCTTGCAGCGCGCCTTCGCGGGCTTCCATCCGTGGGCGTCGATAGCAACCCGATCGCCGGTGCCATTGCCGCGTCGAAGTTGGCGATGGTGCGAGCATTCGAAGTAACTGCGCTCGCTCGCGAGATTCTCGAAGAAGCTCATCCCGGCCCCGTCGCGGCCACACCGCGGGGCGAATTCTGGGAGAACTGCTACGCACCGAAAACTATTCGCAAGATTTGCCGGATTCGCAACCGGTTACTCTCGCGATGTTCAACGCGCGTCGAGATTGCGCTTCGCGGCGTAATGCTTGGCATCCTCCACGGGCCGCGCAACAAGGGTGAGCCGACCTACTTGTCGAATCAGATGCCTCGCACCTACTCGACAAAGCCGAGTCCTGCCGTCCGGTACTGGCGTGCAAACAGGTTGAAGCCGGTTGAGATCGACGTGCTGGATGCCATCAACCGTCGAGCACGGTTTTCATTCAAACACGTGCCGCCCTCAACACTCGGCCAGATCATCACGGCGGACAGCCGCACCTTCGACTTTGCTCGACTCTCCCCACGCTACTCGTGGGTAATTACCTCACCGCCGTATTATGGGATGCGGACCTACTTCCCCGATCAATGGCTTCGGAACTGGTTCATGGGTGGGCCGAGCGACGTTGATTACCGGGCTGATGATCAGCTGTCGCACCACAGCGAAGATCAATTCATCGCGAACCTTGCCACGGTCTGGAAAAAGACGGCCGAAGTATGTCAGCCCCGAGCGAAGTTCGTCTGCCGCTTCGGGGCTTTGCCGAGTTGCGAGAAAGATCCTCGCGAGCTCGTTAGGCGCTCGCTAGCCGCCGCGCAGTGCGGATGGAGAATCACAACGATACGAGATGCTGGCACGTCTCAACATGGGCGACGGCAGTGCGACCAGTTTGGCACCGGCAATAATAAGCCTGTCGCGGAAATCGACGTGTATGCGGTGCTGGAGGGATAGCGATGTTTGATCCCGATACGCTGCCAGTGTTGCGCAAGGCCATTCGCGATCGCACGGAGGCCGACCGCAGACTGCTTGATGAGTTGTGCGCCGAAGTGCGCACGATGGCCGCGAACGTCCGGACCATCAGGCCTCGGAGCACCACGTCAGTGTCGCTGGTGGCGAGTGACGGGGGCAACAATAAGCTGGTCTTCGATCCATTTACCGTTCAGCTTGTCCGCGTCGTTGATTCGTACGGCAAGGAACTCTTCTTCGACGTGATCTCTCCTACGACCGATACGGACAAGCTTAGCGCGGCGCAGTTCAACGCCGACGGCTCGCCGAAGACGGTCCTTGGACGCATGATGGCGGATCTCAAGGTCAAGACTCTGACGGAACTCAGCCACATGATCCCAGACGGAAAGAAGACGCGGGAGGAGCCCCACAAGGTCTCGCCGTCGTGGGTACTTGTCTATCGTGATTTGTGCGAGTGGGCCGTTCTTTACGACCGCATCTGCTACAACACGTTCGCCACCGACACACTAATCGTCCGAGACGGCTTACTGCGGAGCAAACTCTTCCGGGGTGAGCTGTTCATTGATTTCAAGAAGAAGCTCGAAGCCGCCATGGCGGAGATTCGGGAGAAGGACCGTCGTTGGGTGTTTCTCGTGGGCATCGCGAAACACAGCAAGGTCATCGTTCGCTATCAACTTGCGATCACCATCGAGAGAATCCTTCCCCCCGGCGAAGCACGTTATGTCAAGATCCCGCGCGAACTTGAAGCGAAGGCATACGTGTGGCCCGAATATGCAAAAGGCGAGGAGGCCGAAGGCGCGGAAGGCGAGGCTCCCAAGTTCGTTGCAGGTGACATGTATTTCGTCAGGTTCGGCAAGGCAAAGGGCGATCCGCTTTGGGCCGTCGACATTTTCAGTTGCCAGAAGAGTAAGGACGCCGAAATATTTGGCCATCTGCTGGCTGATGCCATCGACGGTTTCCCAGTGCCCTACTATCCGCGGTGCCTGCAGAAGGCCCATGAGCACGCGCAGATTGTCGATTTCGATCTTACGATCCTCCAGGACGAAGTATTTGCGGCCGTACGGGCTCTCGTGCCTGACGGAAACGTGCTCGACGAGTTCCAGCTGAACGTTGATTC
>DATJEN010000278.1:0-14706 GCA_035496575.1 Pirellulales bacterium | reverse complement strand
TAGGTTTTCAGCGATCAATAGATCAGCCAGGGCATCGGCCGCCCGCTTGCCGGAGCGGGCCACGTAGTCGGCGGCCGTCTGCCCGACATATTGAGTGCTGGACTTGCTCGCGCCCCAGGCCAATACGATGCGCTCGAGCGGCGCGGGGAAGATCTCGAGCAGTGTGGCGAATTTCGCGCGGATATCCTGCCGCACGAGCTTGGCCGGCACGCCGAGCGGTCCGTCCTCCCAGGCTTCGTAGGGCAGAATGTAGTGCAGCATCGTGGAGCCGGCCAGGTACGGATACACGTCGAACGAAAAGTCGACTTCGTTGACGGCCACCCGGTCGATGTAGCTCAGGATCTCGTCGGCTTCGGCCGTTGAGCCCGCCTTCAAGTGCGAGATGTGAACGGGGACGTCGGCGCGGCGTCCGATTTCGACAGCCTCGCGAACTCCGCCCAAGGTCCCTTTCTTGTAACGCACGTGCGTGGCATAGATTCCGCCCCACGAGTGCATGGCCGAGCACACCTCGACGAGCTCATCGATCGTGGCGAAGCATTGCGAGACGTAGTCGAGCCCCGTCGAGATTCCGACCGCGCCCGCGTCCATGGCCTGTTCGACCGCGCGGCGCATGAGGTTCGTTTGCGTGTCGTCCAAGGGCGCGCGTCCCCAGCCGGCGGCCAGCACGCGCAGGTTCGCATAGGGAATCTGCGCCGCCACGTTTTGGGCCGTGCGCCCGTCGAGCACGGCCATGTAGTCCGCGATCGTGCGCCAACCGCTATAGTCGGAGAGCTCGAGGCCGTTGAGGGCGCGCAGATACACAAACCACTGACGCCAGTTCGACTCCGAAACAGGCGCGTAAGAGATTCCATCGCTCATCAAGACTTCGGTTGTGAAGCCTTGGCTCGTCTTGGCAACCAGGTTTGGGATTTTGCAGAGCCAGCCGTCCGAATGCGTATGCACGTCGATGAAGCCGGGCGCGGCGACCAGCCCCGCGGCATCGATCACGCGGGCGGCCGAAGCGGCTTCCGCCGCCAAATCGCCGACAGCCAGAATTCTCTCGCGCGCGATCGCCACGTCGGCACGCCGGGCCGGCGCGCCCGTACCGTCGATCAGCTTTGCGCCGCGAATCAGGAGATCGAAGAACATCCTAGGTCCAGATTGCTGTTGGTGAAGGGCATGCTCAAGGGCGCCGGTGTCGTAGCGTGTAATAAGCCTCGGCCGGAAAGAACGACGTCTCGCGCACCAGTGGCTTCAGGTGGAACTCATAGACGAATCCCTCGCGCAGGTTCGCGAGGTGAACGAGCGCGCTGCGGCCGTCCGCGGAAACTTCGATCGCGGTCGGTTTTTCGCTGCGGCGATCGAGATCCGGCCCGCCATAGTCTGGCGTTGGGATGCGGCGATAGGAAGAGATTTGATAGCGTGACGCGTCGCCGGCCAGTTGGCGATCGACCTCCTCGGTGAACTCGAAGCGAAAGCCTTCTCGCGCGGCGGACACCCGACATATACCTGGCGGAAGCTGGCCCGAGTACCGCAATCGCACGAGAGATCCCGTGTTCGAGCCGGCGCCCCAGCCGCTATCGCGGATGTTGCCAACATACAAATCGCCGCGCGGCGAGACGCCGCACGCCAGCGGCCCTTCGAATGTCGGCTGGCCGGCCGGGGGCTCGATCGAAAACGGATAGACCGCGCCCTGCCACTCGCCTTCCACCTGTTCGAGGCTCATCCGCACGAGCCGCCGCGTATCGTATTCGCAACCAATCAGTTGACCGCCCAAGGGTCCGAACAGCGACTCGGCCGATTTTGTCGAGCCATCAGGCGGAGTCAGAAAACAAATGCCGTTGACGCTGCGCGTCCAAGGATGCGGGATCTCGATCGCCGCCGACCGAAAGGGCGGATTCAGCCCGGCCAGCACTTCCAGGCGATTGATGAAACCATAGCGGGCGCCCTTCACGATGTGGTTGAGCTCGTTGAACGGCGTGTAATTTCCCTGATTGTCGGTGACGAACAACTCGCCCCCGGGCGAAAGCGCGATGCCCTGGGGAAAGCGCAGCCCGGCCGCGAGCTGCTCGATCGCGAACCGGCGCGGATGTTCACCGGTCGCTTCGCGGGGACTGAGTTTCACGACCGTGCCGCGCATCCGAGCTCCGTCCGCGCTGCGATCGTCTTGCTGGCACGGCAACGAAACGTAGTAGTTGCCTTGAGGGTCGCGGGGCAATCCCACGGCCCAATCGTGATAGTCGCGGGTGTGGCCCCAGCCATCGGCGATGACCTCGGCCCGTTCGGCAAAGCCATCGCGATCTGGGTCGCTCAATCGCACGAGTCCGTACTTGTTAATGACGTCGAGCGCTTCGCCAGCAGCGGCCAATCCAAAAGGCGCGGCCAATTCGTCGCTGAAGGGGGTGAGCCGATCTTCAAGTCCATCGCCATCCGTGTCGTGCGCCAGCCACACGCGACCTTCGAGCGACGTGAGCGCGAGCGTGCCGTCCGGCCGCCACGCCAGTCCGGTCGGCATGGCTTCGTCGGTTACCGGCAACCGCTCGGCCACAAAGCCCGGCACGACGTTCAACACCTCTCGCGTGAGCGTGCGATCCACACTTGGGAGCGCGGGAAATTGATCGACCGCGATCTCAGCCCGGTATTCGAAAACGAAGTTGCGCGGTTCGCCAACTGCTGCATCGAATCGCACGGCTGCGCCGCCTGGCGTGCTGACGAGCCGCGCGCCAGCGGGCTCCACGAGCTCGACATGCAGCGGGCCCGTTTGTCCCCCGAGCGTAGCCCTTCGACCGTCTGCATCGACCCGCGCGCCGCTCAGCACCAGCAGCTCTGCCCCGAACGTCGACGGCAGCGATCTCACCCGATAACCGCGACGGAAACCGGCCGGGGAGTTTTTGCTCGCGGCGAGCGGCGAAAAGTCCTGTTCGATCGAGACCGTCTCGCTACTTCCCGCGAGAGCAAAGTGAATGCGTTGACCAAACCGCACCCCGTTGCGTGCGTGCTCCAGCCAGTCGTACGAGCTGACATAATCGCCGTCGGGCTGGGGAACGTGGCGTTCGTCACCGCGAACGAGCGTCAGCTCGCTAGCGGCCGGCGCGTCCCGCCTGGTCTTGGGCAACAGTTGCGGCAGGCCCGCCTCCCAATGCCAGCTTTTTCCGCGCGTCGTCTGCCGCGCCACGTCGCCGATCCACCATGCCGCCAGTCGGTTCGTGGCCAGATCGAACAGCAGGTTGTGCCGATTGCCTAACCCTATCGCCAGCGGTTTGACGAACGGTACGTCGCCGACTTGAATCAATTCGGTGATCACCGCGGCGCGTTCGGGACTGTCGGGCAAATTCGCGCGACGCACCACGCGCAACGCGCTCGGGCTGGGGGGCGTAAAGCCCGGCTCGTTCAGCACGTGCCACACCGCCGCCAGTTGCTCCTCGAGATCGCCGTTCAGCACCCCGCGAATGCTCTGCTGCACGGCCGGCATTTCCATTTGAGGCACGATGCGGGCCGGATTACGAACCCAACGGTCGAACCACTCCCGCCGCACGCGGTGGCCGATGTTCGAGAGGTTCGCGCCCTGGGCATTGAGCGCGACTTTGGGCGGCGTCCATTTGCCAATCGTGTGACAGCTCGTGCAGCCGAACCCATCCGCCGTTACCAGGCGTGGCCCGGCGGCGTGCAGAGCAACATCGCTGACTGCCAGCCCATCGGCCGCCGGCGCTCGCTCGAGCGGCGGAATCCGATCCACATCAATCAAGTGCTCCGCCAGCGATTCCGCTTCGCCGGGGGCGAACGAGAAGCGCGGCATCCGCACGCGCAGCCAGGTCTCGTGAGGAGGCTCGCTCACGCTGATCGCGGCGGCTAGCGCCTGATCGTTCAGCTTGTCGCCAACTCCCGTCAGCGATGGCGGGGCAAGCGCACTCGTCACGTCGCGCAAGGCCGGATAGTGGTCCGTCACCGCCGCCAACTGTGACCTCAAGCCAGCGGCAGACCCACGGGCATGACAACCCAAACAGTTTCGTTCTTCCAGCACCTGCTGGCCGCTTAGCTTGCCCGCTACAGGAGCCGCCGGCGAGTAATCGGCAAGGTAGGTCGCGATTGCCTTGCGATTCGCTTCGCTCAGCCGGTAGCCAGGGCGAGCGCGGGCCGGATCGGGCGAACTCAAGCAAGTGCCCTCAACTTGGGTGAGCGCGCGCTTCGCAAGCGGAAGTTTCTTGGCGCGGCGGTCGACTTGTGCCTTGCTGCCGAGCGCGTGGCACTCGGCACACCCGGCTCGCATGACGAGCTCGCGTCCGCGTGCCGCGTGCTTGGTGCCTGATGCAGCCTGCTTTTCGTGGGGCAACGCGCCGAGCGTGGCCAGGTATCTTGACAGGCTTTCAATCTCCACGCCATCCAGCCGAAAAACGGGCATGCGGTGGTTCGCATTGATCGCAGCCGGATTCGCGAGCCAGCGGGCAAAGAAATCGGCCGGGCGTTTGGCCGCAACCGCGCTCAAGTCACCGCCCCCGAACAGGCTGTCGCTACCGAGCTCGCCAATGCGATGGCACGCCACGCAACCCACACTGGCAAACAGCGTCGCGCCCAATTCCACGCTGGGCCGAGGAGTCTCGGGCTCCGGCTCATCTTTCTTCTTTTTCTTTTTCTCGGCCGGCGCGGCCGCGGGAAGAACGGGATCGGCCGCCGCAACGGGTTCGCTGGCGGAAAACAAAAAGTCGGCAATGGCCGCCGCGTCTTCCCTTTTGAAATCGAAGTGCGGCATGCGCCGGCTGGTCGCTGAAAGTGAGGGCTCACTCGGCCCCGCGGTAGCGAGCCACTCGATCAGCCACTCGCGCGAGAGATTGCCGGCTAGCGAAGCCAGGCTGGCGCGCGCGAGCGGCGCACCCTCGGGCATCTCGTGACAAGCCGCGCAGCCCAGCGCACGCAGCAATTTCTGGCCGCGCGCAAATTCGTCGGGCGGCGTCGCTGTCACCTCGTGCACGAGCGGGCGCCCGCCCACGGGCTCGAGTTGAAAACCAGGGCCTTCCCAAAACAGCGCGAGCCGCGCCGGCTCGTCGCGGCGCTCGTACGTGATTTTCAGCGGGTAATAACCGAATGGCAGCTCGACGGGTTCTCCCTCCATCCACGCTGACTCGGGTGAGCGCGCGTCGATGAGCGTTTTTTCGTCGAGCGTTAACGTCACCTGGCCGGCAGCAAAAACGCGAAACCGGTAAACCCCGTCCGCACGCAACTCCACGTGGCCGCTAAACTCCGCCTTGAACGGCCCAGGCGCCAGACGTGGGTCGGGCGGATGATCGCCCCATGAGAACGCGACCTCTTCTTCCAATCGCGCGTGAGGGGCGCGATCCGCGCCGGTGTATTGCGCGACCAGGCCGCTGCGATAAAGGCTGGCGTCGTCTTCCCCCTCCGATTCGCCCGCTACGGCTGCATCTTGCCGCGCCCCTGGCGACGGTTCATCAGCACGGACGGCGTTGGGCCACAAGAATGCCGCAACCAGGTAGCCGACACCCACCAAGAGGCATAGCCGCGCCATTACCGTAACCCTTCGGCGAGGGCGGCGCTCGTTGTGCTGGGACACCAATACCGCTCAATGTGCTCGACGACGAGCTCCGTGCCGCGCTGGTGCTCGACGAACGGCGACTTGCGCGGGTTGTACATCGTGTCGGTCAGGTCGCGCACCAACAACGTGTTGAAGCCCAGCGTCGTCATTTGCCGGATTCCAAACGTGCGTCCCAGAACGCACATGTTTGTGTGCACGCCGACATAGATGATGTTCTTGATCCCTTGCTGGATCAGATAGTTGTAGACTTCCTGTCCGCTATCGGAGATGACATCGCTGGGTTTGATCGTGATGGCCGGGTGTTCGCGCGACCAGGCCTTGTAATTCTTGCACGGCACCGGGCAATCGCAGCCGCCGTCGCTGTCATCGATGGGCAAGGCGTGCTCACGCGCGACGTCGAGCGAACAAGATTTTCCGATGGGGGAGGGGGGTGACGCGGCGGGTGCCTCGATCGCGCGGCGGCGAGCTGCATCGTCTCGGTAGAAATCGACCGTGTCCGACGGGCTATGGATGATGTGTACGCCGCGGGCCCGGGCGGCATCGATGACAGGCGCCATCCGCTCGGCAAGCTCGCCGCACCGGCGCGTCGCGCTTCGACACCAGTGCTTGTCCCACGTATCGCAGATCAAAATGGCCGTCTCGCTGGGCTGCCACACCAGCTCACGCGACAGGGGCTTAACGGTCTCGCCATCGCTCGTGGGTTGCCGCGAGCGGGCGGCGAGCCGCATCGGCTTTGCGACCTGCGGCTCGGCCGCGTGAATCGTGAACATCGGGCCAGTCGCCGACAGGCAACAGGTCGCCACAACCGCCGCACGCAATCCCAGATTCAAACGGCTCATGGGCGCCAGTGTACTATTTGGTCTTTGGCGGCGTCGCCAGGTAGGCGAACAAATCAGCGATCTCGGCCAGCGTCAGGTTGTTGAACAACCCATCCGGCATGGCCGACTTCCTGCTGGGGATGATCTCCTCGATGTCGTCCTTCGCGACATTCACCTTTTCGGCGCTCGGCTCCAGAACCACCACGCCGTCGGGCGTGGGACCGACAATGCCCGTGAAGGTTTTTCCGTCGCGCGTCACCACGGTCTTCGCGGCGAATTGATCGGAGATCACCTGCGAGGGAAACACGACCGACTCCACGATTTCTTTGCGCTGGAAACGGCTGGCGACATTCGACAGATCGGGTCCGATGCCCTCGCCGCGCTGGCCATAGCGGTGGCACTTCACGCATTGGGCTTTCTCGAACACGACGGCGCCGCGCAGGGCATCACCGCGCGCGAGCTCCTCGCTGGCGATAAATTCCATCAATTGCGCAAACGTGTAGCGGTTGGCCGATGGCTCGACTGCGGGCACGGCTTCCGGCTCATCGGGAAAATGCTCGGCGAACCAGCTTTGCCAGGCGGCCAGCGACACGTCCCAAGGCGACCGCGGCTCGGCCGGCCTCGCGAGGGTCCAATGCGTCAACAGCGCGGCGGCCTCACGCCCACCTTGATCGCCCAGTTTGAGTCCCAGCAAGATCACGCGGCGCAGGTCTTGCGGCTTATCGTCCTTCTGCGGGAACTTGGCAAGGGTCCGCAGCACGTCGCGCGCACCCGAACCTTCCACCACCGACAAACTGCGCATGAGCAACTCCCAATCCGCTTCCCGCCGTCCCAGCGAGGGCGCAAAGTTGGCAATCGCCACGGCCACTTCTTGCCGGCGGTCGGGAGTCGCTTCGAATACCGCGTGCAAGTAATCGAGTGCCCGCTGGTCGCCGTGGCCGAGCGCTAGCAAGTTGGCTGCCGCCAGCTCGCGAGCCTCCGCGGACGGCGCTTGCGCAAGCGCTCGATCGAGCTTGATGATGGCCTCGACTCTGGCTGGATCGAGCTTGCTCACCAGGTGGCGCACGATGGCCAAGGCCCCGGCCGGATCGCGCACGCCGTTTTCAATGCGCGCGAGCTGCTCGTCGACGGGCATGCTCTTGAGCACTTCATTCGCGCCGTTGGTCAGGTATCCGCGATAGCTGTTGCCACCTTCGAGCAAGCGCGCGGTGTTAAAGAACTCGAGCAGTTGACTGCGCAGCTCGGGCGTCCAGCCGACGTTCAAGAACGTGGCGAGCATAGCCGCCTGGATGCGTTCTTCCATCGCCGCCTGGCCTTGTAGATGTTTGACCAAGCGCGGCGCGAGACTCGGGTCCTGCATCATGACCAGCAGCCGCACCAGTTCACGGTTCTGCCGATCGTCCTCGCTTGGAAAACGGGCCAGCAATTGCTGGCTCAGCCTGGGACGCTCGCCCGGCTCGAACTTGCCGGCGTGAAAAGCCAGTTCGCCCACCCGCAGCAGGTCGACGACGTCATCGTCGTTTTTCCTGCCGTCGAGACGGCTCTCAACTTGGTTCAGAATCTGTTCGCAGGTAGGCCGGTCGGCTCCCAACGTCACGAGCGCCACCGCGCCCTGAATGAAGGTTCGCACGTTACTGGGACCCAGCACGGCGTCACGCCATCCTTCGACCGGCTGCTGCTCGAGGGCCCGCCGCGCTGCCCAGGCCACGAACCGATTCGGTTCGGCCAAGAGCTCAAACAGCCGCTCGCGCGGGGCGGCGTGCCGCGCCCGCACCAGCGATTCGCACGCACCGCGCCGCACGGTGGCGTCCGCATCACCCAACAGCGCGACGAGCCGGTCGTTGCCGGCCGGCGTGGGATGCAGGCCCAGCAAGTACGTGCACTTGCCGCGAACTTCCGCGTTCCCCTCGCGGCTCAGCTCAACGAGCTTCGTCGCGGCGGGTGCCGGACCATAAAGCTGCATCAGATCGAGCGCTCGCACGCGATCGGCCGGCGCCGCGCTCTTGTTGACGGCCACGGCCTCGAGCCCAGTCCCCCAGGCGGCGCCCAGCTTGTCTTTGATTTCGCGGACCGCGCGTCGCGCCCAAGGAGCACCCGGCTGAGGCTGCAAGATGGCGGCCGTGGTGCTCGCAGGCGGAGCCTGCGCGAGCGGCGCTTTGTCTTTGGTCACGATGCGGAACACCGAGCCTTCGGTATTGCGCCCGCCCACGCAGAAGTAGAGCCAGCCGTCAGGGCCGACCGCGATATCGGAACAATTTAGCGGCTTACCCTCCAAAAAGACTTCGCTCTCGGCCTGGTAGGTTCCGCCCGCGCGTTTGAGTTGCACGGCGAGAATCCGACCTTGCGACCAGTCGCACATGAACAGCGCGCCTTGATACTTGGCCGGAAACCGCGTGTGCTCGTAAAACTCGACGCCCGTCGGTGATCCTCGGCCAATGTCGATCGTGGCGGGCAGGCTGTCGACGAAATAGGCCGGCCACGTCGACCAGCCGCTGCGCCAGCCGAAGTCCGCGCCCGGCGTCAGATGATTCACACGCGTGGGGCGGTACCAGGGCAGGGCGATATCCCACTCCATGTCCGAATCGAACGTAAACAGGTCGCCGGCCCGATTGAACGCGTGGTCGTAGGCATTGCGGAAGCCACCGACAAACAGTTCGAGGAAGCTGCCGTTTTCATCGGTACGGACCACGGAACCGCCCGGCGCTTTGATGCCGGCCGCATGGCCATTGGCATCTTCGTACTTGGGATTTAGGAGCTCCGCGTCGTAGTAATGGTGGTGAGGGCTCGTTGCCGCCACCGCCGGCTCCACGAATGCGTGGTTGCCGATCATGATGTAGATCAGGCCGTCGGGCCCAAGCACCGGCGCGTGCGGACCATGTTCGCCCATGCCCCCTTTGAACTTGAACAGCGTCTCGACTTTCTGCATCTTGCCGTCGGCGTCCGGCTGGCTGAGGCGATAGAACGCCGTGCCCGACGGCCCTTCGCCGACGGCAAACACGTACTTGCCCAACGGCAGAATGCCTTGGCAGTTTTTCACCGCTTCCGACAGCGTGCTGATCGATTCGAAGCGCCCGTCGTGATCTTTGTCTTTCAGCAGCACGAGCGGGCCCCGCTCGCGCGAGGCGATGATATCGCCGTCTTCGCTAAAGTTCATCGCGACCAGCGACCCGGTCGAGCCGGGCGCGACAACCTCTTCCACCACAAAGCCTGGCAGCGGCGTAAAGCGGTTCGGGTCCCCCTCGGCCGCGCGGGCTGATGGATAGAGGGCCGTGACGACGAGAAAGGAAACAACGAGCCTGAACGCTTGCATGGGGAGCGAGCCTGTTGGGAGAGGAGTGAGGGAAGGCTGGTCGGAAGGAGCCGTACGAGCCGGCGAGAGGCACGAGCGTTAGTATAAACCAAGCCCTGTAGCGATGCACGCACTCCCAGGACGTGTCTGAAACCGTCTGCGGACAGGTCATTTCCTTGGTTGACGGTAGCATTCCGGTGGCCGATGCTAGGCGGAAGTGGCGATTCAGGCGGACCGCCCCGCAGCCGTCTTCTCGCGCGCTCGTGCGCTGCGGAAATGCGATCTGAAGGTTCGTCATGGGGAAAACACACATTCTGCTGGCAGGCGCCGACGCGCGGGCGATCGACGGCTATCGCAAAGCTCTGGCAGCCAGGCTCGATGCCGAGATCGCGGTGGCCGGTTCGGGTCCCGCGGCGGTCGAGCAATTCGGCGCGGCCCCCTGCGATCTCTTTTTGGCCGACCTGGTCGGCGCGGCGGCTGACATCGGGCAAGCCGCGCGGAAGCTGAGAGAGGTCGATCCTCACCTGCCGGTCATCGTGATCGTGGCCGCTGAATCGCCCGAGGCGCATCAACCGCTGGTCGCCGACCAGGTGACGATCGCGCGGCCGGTCGACCCCGCGCTGTTGGTTCTGGCGGCCGAGCGCCTGGTGGGCGAGCGTCGCATGCACGCCGAGAACGAGCTGCTGCGCCGGCAGATCGAGCGGCCCTACGGATTCGACGACATGATCGGCGGCTGCCCGTCCATGCGCAAGGTGTTCGAGACCATCGAGCAAGTCGCCGAATCGGATGTCGACGTGCTGGTGGTCGGCGAGACTGGCACGGGTAAGGAGCTCGTGGCGCGCAGCATTCATCGCCGCAGCCGCCGGGCTTCCGGTCCTTTTGTGCCGGTCGATTGCGGAGCCATTCCCGAGAGCTTGCTGGAGAGCGAGTTTTTTGGCCACGAGCGCGGCGCGTTTACGGGCGCCGATGCGCGGCGGATTGGACTCGTGGAGTTCGCCGACCGAGGCTCGTTCTTCCTCGACGAGCTGGGCGAGCTGCCGCTGGTCTTGCAGGCCAAGCTGTTGCGCATGTTGCAAGAGCGCAAGGTGCGCCGTGTGGGCGGGCGCGAGGAGATCGACGTCGACGTGCGCATCGTTGCCGCCACGGCCAGAAACCTGGACGAGCTGATTCGGCAAAGCGCGTTTCGCCAGGATTTATACTACCGGATCGCCGTAGTGCGCATCGATCTGCCGCCTCTGCGCGAGCGCGGGGACGATATTGGCCTGTTGGCCGAGTATATGGCGCGCCGCTATGCGCGCGAGATGGGCCAGTCCATCAAAGCGATCACGCCGGAAGCCTACCAGGTGCTGGCGCAGTATCGTTGGCCGGGCAACGTGCGCGAACTGCAGAACGTGATTCGCCGCGCGCTCGCGCTCTCGAAGGGACCGATGCTGGGCCTGGGAGATCTGCCCGACGAAGTGGTTGCCGCCGCCGGCGAAGGACGCGGCAGCGAACACGTGGGCTACTTTGGTTTGCGCGACGAGTACTTGGCGCGCTTCGAGCAACAATTCTTGAGCGAGCTGCTGGCGCGGCATCAAGGGGACGTGCGCACGGCGGCCCTGGAAGCCAAGCTGCCGCGCGGCACGCTCTATCGGCTCATGAAAAAGCACGACCTGGGCGGCAACAACTTCCGCTAACAGCCTGTCACAAACTTGTGAAAGCGCGCCGCAACCGCGCGAACATTGCCCCACACCCAGCAAAGTCCCAAAAAGCGCCCTGAAACGCGGGTGTTGTTCACCGTTGAGTTTCATTGGCGCGAATCGAGTGGGTCCGACAGCAATCTGCGAGCGATGCCGCACAACCATGCTTAACCATTAGCGGGCGGCGAAGTTGCCACTCGCTCGACGAACGCTCAAAACGCGATCGCCACGTTCGGCATGCCGGTTGCTTTTACTACTCGCGGTCAGAGCGTCGGACAGGCGGACGTCACCGCTCGGACATACGTTGGTCGCTCTCAACATTGACGTTCCCATGGGGAACGTCCAACTCGTAGATACAGGGATTCAGACATGAAGAAGATCGAAGCCATTGTCCGCCACTTCAAGGTCGAAGAAGTCAAAGATGCTCTCAATGCCAAGGGCGTGCAGGGGATGACTGTCACCGACGTGCGCGGGTTCGGACGGCAGAAGGGGCACATGGAGACCTACCGCGGCACCGAGTACGCCGTCGAGTTCATTCCAAAGTCGAAGATCGAAGTCGTCGTCTCGGACGCCAGCGCGCAGTCGGTCATCGACACCATCTTGAGCTCGGCGCGCACGGGCCAGGTCGGCGACGGCAAGATTTTCGTCACCGACCTGTCCGAGGCCATTCGCATTCGCACCGGCGAGACCGGCGACACGGCCATGTAAAGTCGGCCACGCGATACGCCGGCCGAGGCGCAATTCAAACGTCAAGCGGAGCAGCGGGCGGGCTTTCGGGCTCGCCCGCTTTGCTTGCGCGGACCATCGCGCATCAAGACAGGCGGCCGGAAATCCACGCTCACACCCCGGCTGGCACGCGCGGGCCGGCAGCCAGCACGGCATGACTCGCTTCACCGGCATATTGCCGGAAATTGGCGTGGAACAAGCCCGCCAACCGTTCGGCCGCCCGCGCATAGCCGTTCGCGTCTGCCCACGTCGTGGCCGGCTGCAGGATTCGCTCGGGCACTTCGGCCACGTGCGTTGGAACGGTCAGCCCGAACACCGTATCTTCAACCGTGCGCGCGCGGGCTAACGAGCCGTCGTGTATGGCGTTGATGATGGCGCGCGTATGGGCAAGCTCGATGCGGCGGCCCACACCGTACGGTCCGCCGGACCAGCCCGTGTTGACGAGCCACGCTTGCGCCGCGTGGGTTCGCAAACGGTCGGCCAGCATCTCGGCGTACACAGTTGGATGCCACACCAGAAACGCGCTGCCAAAGCACGCTGAAAAAGTCGCTTGCGGCTCGCGCACGCCCATCTCGGTGCCAGCCACCTTGGCCGTGTAGCCGCTCACGTAGTGGTACATGGCCTGCTCGGGCGTGAGCCGGCTGACCGGCGGCAAGACGCCAAAGGCATCGCACGTCAGGAAGATGATGTTCGAGGGGTGGCCGCCCAGGCAGGGAATCTTCGCGTGCTCGATGAATTCGATGGGATACGCGGCACGCGTGTTTTCGGTCAACGTGCCGTCGGAGTAATCGACGACGCGCGTGACGTGATCGACAACCGTGTTTTCCAGCACCGTGCCAAAACGAATCGCCCGGTAGATTTCGGGTTCCTTGGCCGGCGACAACCCGATGCACTTGGCGTAACAACCGCCTTCGATGTTGAAAACTCCGTCGTCGCCCCAGCAATGTTCGTCGTCGCCGATCAGCTTGCGCGCGGGATCGGCCGAGAGCGTGGTCTTGCCCGTTCCTGACAGTCCAAAGAACAGAGAGACGTCTCCGCGCGCGCCTTCATTGGCCGAGCAGTGCATGCTGAGGACGCCCTGTTTGGGCATCAGGTAGTTCATGAGCGTGAAGACGCCCTTTTTCATTTCACCCGCGTATTCCGTGCCTAGGATGACGAGTTCGCCGCGCTCGAAAGCGAGGCTGACGCTGGTGGTGCTCGTGACACCAGGCACGCTTGTATCGGCGAGAGCCTGCCCGGCGTTGTAGATGACATAGTCTGGCCGGGCGAAGTGGTCGAGCTCTTGGGCCGTCGGCCGGATCAGCATGCTGCGCATGAACAATGCGTGGTACGGACGTGCCGCGATGGTGCGAATGGCCAATCGCCGCTTGGGATCCCAACCCGCAAAGCCATCGACAACGTACACACGCTGTTGCTGGTTGAGAAACTCGAGTGCTTGCTCGCGCAACTGGACAAACGAGCTATCGGCAAGCTCGATATTGATGTTGCCCCACCAGATGTCCTTCTCGCTCGTCGCATCGCGCACGATGCGTTTGTCGAGAGGGCTGCGGCCGGTCTTGGCTCCCGAACTCGTGGCCAGCGCGCCCGTATCGCTGATCAAGGCGGCGTCCCACCGCACCGCGTGCTCATACAAGCGCGGCACCGGAGGATTGCGCAGCACGTGCCTGGCTGTAATTCCATGTCGGGCCAAATCGAACGCAACAGACATGACGCAACAGTTCCGAATGCTTCGAGAAAGGGGACATGCCGCGCTCCACTTAGCGGCCCACGGATGACGAAATTATAGGCGCGCGAGCCAGCATGCGCCGTGGCCATTTCGGCGGGGGGTGCAAGCAATCGTGCGCCACGCCCTTGATCGCCGAGGCCGATACCGATCAAGAATTGGCCGCGTCGCGGCCGGCTTTCGGACGCGGCGACGCTTTCTTGGGCACGCTGCGCGCGGGGGTCTTGGTTTTCTTGGCACGCTTGGTGGCCGGCGCCGAGGGTTCATCGCCGGCTGCTTCGTCCGCCGGCTTCGGAAGCGCATCGACCAGCGGTGGATTCGCTGCTGGCGCGGTCTTTGGCACGGCCAGGCCCGGCAACTTCGCGCCTTCGGCGTCTTTATCCAGCACGCCGGAATTGACCAGCATGTAACCCGCCCAAAAGAACGGATGATCGGCCTTGGGCGGCTCGCCCGTGATCGACGATTTCTTCACGCGCGGTTCGTGTTCGGGCTCGATGGGGGCGTCGGTCGCCACGCGCACGCTACGCTGCCAGGCCTCGGCCGCGGTGGCATGGGGTAGCTCCTGCTCGAACTCGCGCACCAGATCAAAACTCGTCTGCCCGGCCGGGCGCCAGCGACTGATTAAAATCGTCCGCGCTCCCGTCGACATCATGCCGCAGATGGCCAGGAAAAGATCGTTGCCGCCTGGCGAGCCTTTGCGCAAGGCGTTCTCAGCCGCCGTGTGATAACCCGGCAACACGATGGTTTCCGGTCCACCCCACGGCAGCGCGAACCAGCTCGCCAGAGTGCCGGTTGACTTGGCGCGATCGAGCTGCGTGGGAGACCAGTCGTACGCGGTTTCGCCAGGCTCGACATCGTCGAGCACGACGAGGCCATCCAGCACCGTGCGATAGATGTTCGCCGGCGCCGGCAACGCCTTCTCCAAGCGAACCGCGCCCGGCACGGCC
>DATJEN010000277.1:0-3693 GCA_035496575.1 Pirellulales bacterium | reverse complement strand
GCGAGAAATCGTTGCGCTTGAGCGCGACCACGTTGAAGCAGCGCGGCCGGGCCGGATGGCCCTCCACGAGCATGAAGGGTGGCACGTCGTGTAACACGCGGCTGCAACCGCTGATGAAGCAATAGCTGCCGATGGAAGCGTAGTGATGAACCGCCACGGCGCCCGACAGCGAGGCGTGGTCGTGCACGTGGACATGGCCACCTAAAAGCGTCCCGTTGGCGATAACGATGTGGCTGCCCAGCCGGCAGTCGTGGGCCACGTGGCAACAGGCCATCAGGAAATTGTGGCTGCCGACGGTCGTCACACCTTCTTCTTTTTCGGTGGCGCGGTTGATCGTGACGCACTCGCGGATGACGTTGTGGTCGCCCACGATCACCTGCGTGTCGCTGCCGCGGTAGCTCAGGTCTTGCGGCTCGCCGCCGACCACCACGCCGGGAAACAAATGGTTGTGTTGCCCCAGCGTCACGCGCCCCATGAGGGTCACGTTGTTTTCCAGCCGCGTGCCGCGACCGATGCGAACATTGGGGCCGATCACGCAGAACGGGCCGATTTCGACATCGACGTCAATTTCGGCCCGCGGGTGAATCGAGACGTTTTCGGCGACATAGGTTGCCATGAAGGTCGCTCCGCGTCATGCCTGGCCGCGAGCATCCATGCTCGGGGCGAAGAGGCTAATGGGTATGCAGCGACACTGTCAGGCAGAGCGTCGCCGGCTCTCGATGATCTCTTCTTCGTTCAACAGGGCTCGCACTAATTCGGCGTTCAGGCGATGTCCGCTGCGATGGGCGATGAAATGCCCGTCCAAGTCGCAGCCGGCCAAGGCCAGGTCGCCGATCAGGTCAAGCGCCTTGTGACGCACGCATTCGTCGCGGTAGCGAAGGATGTTCGCAACCGGCCCTTGCTTGTCGAACACCAACACGTTTTCATAAGTCGCGCGCTTGCCCAATCCACGCGACACCAACCACTCTGCCTCTTCTTCGAGCACGAACGTGCGGCTCGGCGCCAGCTCGCGCCGGAACGACTCCGGCGTGACCGGCAATTGCAACGTTTGCCGCCCGATCGCGTTTCCACTGCCATAATCCAGACGAAACTTGACACTCATGCCACCACCCGCGCCGGGGCGTGCCTCGATCCAGCTATCCTCGCCGCCCAGCCGAGTGACGGTTCGCACCACCAGGCGGGGCCGGGCTGCCGATTGCTCGATCGCCCCGGCCGAATCGAGCGCCGTCACAAACGGCTGGCTCGAACCATCGCAGCCAGGCATCTCCGCTTCGTTGACCCATACTTCGCAATTATCGATCTGCAATCCGGCCAGGGCGGCCATCACGTGTTCGACCATCTCGACGTTCGCGCCGGCGGCCCGCAACGTGGTGCGGCGCGGCGTTTCGACACGGTTTGCCACGACGGCTTTGATGCGTGGGTTGCCCGCCACGTCGCTTCGGACGAACACAATTCCGGCGTCGACCTCAGCCGGGCGGAACTCGAGCTCCACATCGCGGCCGCTCCAAAACCCAAATCCCACAACCTTGACAGGCTGGCCGATCGTGCGTTGTTTTCGTAGTGCGTGCATCACGGTTGAGAATCAAGCCACTCGAAGACCAGGGAACCTCGCGCCGTAAGCAGCCTGACGTCGAGCTGCCATCGGGCTCAACGATCAGCGACGCTGGGGAGCCGCGGGACCGCGCGGCGGCGCCGCCACGGCGGCAGCGCGGTTCATCTCGGCCAAGATCGGATCGGTGATGTCGACGCTTTTGTCGTAATACATCACCATCTTTGAGAGCTCCATCTGCACGGCCTGCGGATTGGCCGGATCGGGGCGAGCTCCATTGAACCGCAGCACGAGAGAAATGTTGTTCCGTTCGGCGTACAGCTTCACCTGTTGTGAAAGCGCCTGGTAGGCGCTCAAAAAGTTTTTGGCGTCGCGCTCGGCAAAGTCGCCTTTCTGCCGGTTGACTTTGAGCTTCCAATCCGAATCGGCCTTCGTGATCTCTTCTTCGGTCTTTTTGAATTCCGGCGTGCCGGGCTTGTAAGTCTTCAAGAGTTCGGCCTTCTTGGCGATTGCGTCGCGCTCTTTCTTCAGAGCGGCCTCGGCGTTCTCCATATCCTTTTTGAAGGCGTCGGTGTCGTGCTTCAACCGCGCATAGTTGTCGAGGATGTAAGTCACGTCCACGACTGCCACCGGAGCATTCGCGCCGGGAAGAGCGCCACTGGCCGGAGCAGAGGAAGGAGCAGAAGCCCGCGGAGCTTGAGCGAGTGCCAGCGGAACGAAAAGGGCGGCCGAAAGGGCAGCGGCCAGGCACGTGGCCCGGTACAAAGCGGTTCTCACGATTGAGCACTCCTTGCAGGGTGACCGGGGGTCGTCCATGACCTCCGCTGTCCATCCGCACGCAGGATTCAAGCCATGATGCGCGTTCCGTCCTGGGGGGGCGGATTCGAGGGCGGTATTCTGCCGAGAACCCCAATTCTCGTAAAGGTCAAAAAAACGCCGCAAATCACCGCATAAGTGACTCGTGGTGTCGCTGCTTGTACGCCGCTTGCAGGCGGGCGGTTCAGAGGGGGACAGTCCCATTTTTCTCCCAGGGCACCGAAAAATCGGGACAGGGATCCGAAAAATAGAATCAGGCCCCGACCGAAAAATTGGGACAGGCCCCGCGCGGCATGGCGCGAGAGGCGCGTCTAGCGCGGCGGGTCGAGCAGCACCTCGAGCGTGACGGGAGTATCACCGCGTTTGACCGTCACTTTGACCTTGTCGCCGGCCTTGTATTTGCGCAGCGCGCTGTCAAAGTCTTCCAGGTTGCCGATCTGGCTCTCGCCGAATTGGATGATGATATCGCCTGCCTTCATGCCCGCGCGTTCGGCCGGTCCTCCTTTGCTCACGCCGGAGAGTGCATAACCGGTTTGCTCCTGCGCGAAATCTGGAATGCTGCCGAAGTACGGCCGGTCGCCACCGCCGCCCAGCGTTTCGCCAGCTTTTTCTTCGAGGTAGCGCGGACGCGCGGGCGCTTCGGCCAGCGTGACCGCCGCATCGACCACCAGGTCGGCCACGCGGCGCATGCCAGCCAGGTTCAGCTTTTCAAAATCGTCCGTGGGGCGATGATAATCCTTGTGGCTGCCGGTAAAGAAAAAGAGCACCGGCACCTTGGCGGCATAGAACGACTGATGATCGCTGGGCCCGAATCCGCCCGGCTTTTTGGTGAGCTGGAAGTTCTGCTTCGAAGCCAGGCGGTCGACGAGCGCATCGAACTCCTCGGCCGTGCCCGTGCCATGCACGATGAGCTTGTCGCTTTCCATGCGGCCAACCATGTCCAGGTTCAGCATGGCGACGGTTCTGTCGAGTGGAAAGAGCGGTTCGCGCACATAACGCGCGCTGCCGATGAGCCCGCGCTCCTCGCCGGTGAAGGCAATGAACACGATGCGCCGCGGCAGGTGCTGGGACCGGGCGGCCAGGCGTCGGGCGACCTCGATGAGCACCGTAGTGCCGGAGCCGTTGTCATCGGCGCCATTGTGAATCTCTTTCACGCCGGGCGCGGCCGAGCCAGCGCCGCCATAGCCGAGATGGTCGTAGTGAGCTCCGATGACGATCGTCTCTTCGGCGAGCGGACCCGATCCTTCGAGCACACCCAGCACATTCTTGACTTCGGCCTCTTGGCGCTCGATCGAGGTTTCGCCCGTGATCCGCCAGCGCTCGAGGAC
>DATJEN010000276.1:0-20609 GCA_035496575.1 Pirellulales bacterium | reverse complement strand
TGCCGCAGGTAACCGAGACGCAGCTTGGGATGCCGCACGATCTCGCCTTTGTCGAGCTCTTCGTCCCCCAGCAGAACTCGAAACAGAGTTGACTTGCCGGCGCCGTTGCGGCCAATGAACCCCACCTTATGCGAGTCAGTGAGTGTCACTTCGGCGCCGTCGAGCAGCACCTGATGCCCATAGCTTTTGTGGGCGTCGAGAATTTGAAGGAGCACAGCCATGCAAAGGATCAGCGCCGCGACGCGAGGTCTTCGCATCCGTGCGCCGCAAACGGTACGACCGAAGACAACCGAGCGGGAGAACAAAATCAAAAAAAGGGACGCGATCCGCAGGCCGGATCGCGTCCAAAGTCTGTCTCAAGAGCATGGACCACCGCGGTGGGCCACGCCTCTTCAGGTCTTATTTCAAGATTTTGGCGGTGTCGCCGACGATCGCTTTGATCTCGTCGGAGCTCAATCCGCCGGGGCCAACCGCATGGCTGGCGGCTACCTTGCCATTGCGATAAATCGTCACGGTCACTTCGGCATCCGGATTGATGTTGAAATCAGCCGGACCATTCTCATTCTCTTCGGGCACGACGAGCGCCACGTTCTCGACCTTGTTCTTGGCGGCGAATTCCTTGGCCGTGGCCTTCAACTCACCGGGATTGCTGCCGATCAAGTTGACGAAGGACGACAGCTTCTGGTCGGCATTCTGCGCGACATGCTTATCGAGCTCCTTCACCAGGCTGGCCAACGAATTATCGGCCTTGCGCGCAAACACCATCACGACCGGCTTGTTGCCAAGCATGCAGCGATAGCAGAAATTGGCGCCGTTCTCCTTGCCGTCGTTCACGGCACCGCCGCACTTTTCCACGTTGAAAGCGCCGACGAGATCACCGGGTTGCAAACCACTCTTCAATTCGGCGGCAAACGCCGTGGCGCTCGCCAGAACCATGGCCAAACTCAATGCAGCAATTTTCATCGTGCAAACTCCTCCTGGGGAAACAAAGGCGAATCGCGCTAAAATCGGTATTCGCTTGGGGAAGGACGCAGGCAGGTCGCTCGGGGCCGCTCGCAAAAGCGCCGTCGCGGTTTCGCAACCATTGTAGGCCGCCACGCACGCCGCGGCCAGCGCTAAATCCGCTTCATCTTAAGTCCTGCCGCCGCCGGCGAGCAAGCATTTACCCAACTCTCGACGCTTTGCCCGGCCTGCGCTCTCGGGCTAAATTGTAACCTGATAAGGCACTGAACTTTTGGCGGAATCCAACAATGTGTTTGACGAATGTGAAAATTCGCGCGACCACCCTCCTGCTCGTGCTAAGCGGCCTTGCCACAGCCAAGGCTGACAACGAACTGAGCGCAACTGAACGGGCGGACGGGTGGATTCTATTGTTCGATGGAAAGTCACTCGACGGCTGGATGACCAGCAGCCAGAAGCCCAGCCAACGGCCGCTGGACCAGGGCGCGATCAACCCGCACCGCTGTGGCGGATACATGATGATCCATGAGAAGCCTTGGGGCGATTTTATCCTGTCGCTTGATTTCAAAATCGCGCCCAAGTGCAACAGCGGCGTTTTTGTGCGCACCTTCCCGCTCACGCCCAGGCCCGGAAAAGATGTGGGCTTCAACGGTATCGAAATCGCGGTCGACGACACGCATGAGGCCGGGTATCACGACACCGGCGCCATCTACGATCTTGCCAGGCCGACCAAGAATGCGATGCGGCCTGCGGGCGAGTGGAATCACATGCAGATTACTTGCGACGGCCCGCGAATCACGGTCGAACTCAATGGCGAACAGGTAAACCGCGTCGATCTCGCGCAATTCACCGCTCCGAATAAGCGCCCCGACGGCACTGATCACAAGTTCGACGTGGCCTATAGCACGCATCCCCGTTCGGGCTACATCGGGCTGCAGGATCACGGCGGCGAATGCTGGTACAAGAACATCAAGCTCAAGCCGCTCGCCCGATAGAACGCGACTGCCGCGCGCGACTATAATCGAGCTTGCAGCTATTTAAGGCTTGCGGCTCGGAATTCAGCCGCGAGCGCCCACCTCCGATCCCATGCCATGCACCGACTTTCGTCAGCTCTGCGCGTTTCCGCTTTCCTGCTTCTGAGCGGGTTCGTTGGCTCAGCCGCCGCGGCGGATGCTCAGTCGGACAACACAGTCGACTTCCTGCGCGACGTGCAGCCGATCCTGCAGGCGCATTGTCACGCCTGTCATGCAGGCGGACATCAGGAAGGCGGATTGCGGCTCGGTCGGCGCGAGCAGGCGCTGGCGGGCGGAGATTCCGGGCGGCGGGGCATTGTGCCCGGCAACGCGGCCGAGAGCCGCCTGGTTCAAGCGATCAGCGGCGCCGATCCAGATTTGCGAATGCCGCCCGAAGGTGAAACGCCGCTGACTCCCGCTGAGATCGAGACGATTACCCGCTGGGTGTCCCAAGGTGCCCAATGGTCGGAGCCGGCAAACCAAGAAAACGCGCCCAAGCACTGGGCCTGGCAAAAACCAATCAAGGCGCCGCTCCCTGTAGTGCGCGACAACGCGTGGCCGCGGCATCCAATCGACTATTTCGTACTTGCGCCGCTCGAAGCCGCGGGACATCAGCCATCGCCTGAGGCCGACCGCTACCTTCTTGCCCGCCGCGTGTATCTCGATCTGGTTGGTCTGCCGCCAACATGGCAGGGCGTGCAGGCATTTGCGAGTGACCATCGCCCCGACGCCTACGAAAGATTCGTCGATCAAGCGCTCGCGCAGCGCGGCTATGGCGAGCGCTGGGCGCGCGTGTGGCTCGACCTGGCCCGCTATGCCGACTCGAAGGGCTATGGCTCCGACCCCTTGCGCACCATTTGGCGTTACCGGGATTGGGTCATCGACGCGCTCAATCGCAATCTGCCCTTCGACCGCTTCACCATCGAACAGCTCGCGGGCGATCTGCTGACGGACGCTTCGCCCGAGACGATCCTCGCCACGGCTTTTCATCGCAACACGATGGCGAACGACGAAGGCGGCACCGATGACGAAGAGTTTCGTGTCGCGGCCGTCAAAGATCGCGTCGAAACCACTCTGCAAGTCTGGATGGGGCTGACCATGGGCTGTGCCAAGTGCCATACCCACAAGTTCGATCCGATCACGCAGCGCGAGTATTACCAGGTGTTCGCGATCTTCAATCAGACCGAAGACGCCGATCGCGGCGACGAAGAACCGCGCCTGCTAACGCCCTCGGAGGATGAGCAGCGCCGGCTGGCGGCCAGCCAGGCGCGGCTGGCCCTTTTGGATGCGTATCTGGCGGGACCGCTCGGCCAAACCGAGCTGTTGCCCATCGCAGCCGACGTGGTGCGCGTGGAGCGCGCCGCGCAAGACGCGCAGGTGAAACGGCTGGAGAAAGCGCTCACGAAAACGCCCATCATGCGCGAGCTGGCAACCGATAAGCGCCGCGAAACGCACATGATGGTCAAGGGGAACTTTCGCACGCTCGGTGGCCTCGTCCAGCCGGCCGTGCTCAGCTCGTTTCACCAACTGCCCCCTGGATGCCAGCCCGACCGGCTCGGGCTCGCGCGCTGGCTCGTGGATCGCGACAATCCGCTCACCGCCCGCGTGCTGGTCAATCGCTTGTGGGCACGGCTGTTTGGGGTTGGCCTGGTCACGACCGAGGAAGATTTCGGCACCCAAGGCGCCGCGCCCAGTAACCAGCAAGTGCTCGACTGGCTGGCGGTCGACCTCATGGAGCACGGCTGGGACGTTAAGCGCTTGCTGCGCGAAATCGTGCGTTCCGCGGTCTATCGGCAAAGCTCCACGGGTGCCGCGGCATTGGCCGACGGCGATCCGGGAAATCGGCTCCTCGGGCGGGGCGCTCGCTTTCGTTTGGAGGCCGAACAGGTGCGCGACCAGGCGCTGGCGATCGCAGGTTTGTTGAGCCCTAAGCAGGGCGGTCCGTCCGTATACCCACCGCAGCCACCCGGCTTGTGGCGCGCCGCGTTCAACGGAGAACGCACCTGGGCCACCAGCTCGGGCGAAGATCATTACCGTCGTGGACTGTACACCTATTGGCGCCGAACGGTGCCCTACCCGGCCATGTCCGTCTTCGACGCACCCAGCCGAGAGATTTGCACAATGCGGCGGATCAGCACGAACACGCCGCTCCAGGCGTTCGTCACGCTGAACGACCCGGTGTTCGTGGAAGCCGCGCAAGCGCTTGCCAGACGGATTGTCGGCGAAGGGGGCGCAACGGCTCAGGAGCGCGCCGCCTTTGCCCTGCGCACCGCACTGGTGCGCCCGCCAGGCGAGCTACAAATCAACCAGTTGGTCGCCCTGTATGAGGACGCCCATGCACACTTCGAGCGCGATGCCGAAGCGGCAAACAGCATGGCGTGCGATCCCCTGGGCCCGTTGCCCCAGGGCGCGAATGTCCATGAGCTGGCCGCCTGGACGGTGGTCGCCAACGTGGTATTGAATTTGGACGGCCTGCTCACTCGCCGCTAACGCGCGCTCGAATTCCCATGGATCAACATTGGCATCAAGTGCGACACGCGACGCGGCGCCATTTTCTCAAGCGCTGCCAGGTCGGGTTGGGCTCGATCGCGCTCGGCGCGCTGCTTGGGCCCAAGGCGCAGGCCGAGCCTGAGCTGAGCCCCGATCGAGCTCTCGTGCCGCGACCCCCCCGCTTTTCCGCGCGCGCCAAAAGCGTGATCTATCTGCACATGTCGGGTTCGCCGCCTCAGCAAGAGCTCTTCGACTGGAAGCCCAAGCTCGTCGAATACAACCTCAAGCCCTGCCCCGACGAACTGCTCAAGGACCAGCGATTCGCCTTCATCAAGGGGCATCCCAAGCTGCTGGGCACGCCCTACAAGTTCAGCCAAATGGGGCAGAGCGGCGCTTGGATCAGCGAGCTCTTGCCGGAGATCGGCAAGCAAGTCGACAAGATGACGATCATCAAGTCGATGCACACCGAGGAAATCAATCATGCTCCGGCTGAACTGTTTCTGCACACGGGCTCGGCCCGCGCCGGTGGAGCTTCGATGGGCAGTTGGGTGACCTATGGCTTGGGCTCTGAGAGTCAGGACCTGCCCGGGTTCGTGGTCCTGTTGAGCGGCGGCACCGATCCCAGCGGCGGGAAGAGCCTGTGGGGAAGCGGTTTCCTTCCTTCGGTCTTTCAAGGCGTGCAATGCCGCAACGAAGGAGAGCCAATCCTGTACGTCTCGAACCCAAAAGGCCTTTCGCGCGAGCTGCGGCGTCGGAGTTTGGACGCGCTGGCCGAGCTCAACCGCCAGGAATTGGCCGAATTCCACGACCCCGAGACGCTCACGCGCATTTCACAATATGAGCTCGCCTACCGCATGCAGATTTCGGTGCCGGGCGTGATGGATATCTCGCAAGAGCCGCAGACCATCCTATCCGCGTACGGTGCACAACCGGGCGCCGCCTCGTTTGCCAACAACTGCTTGCAAGCGCGGCGATTAGTCGAGCGCGGAGTTCGCTACGTGCAGTTGTTCGATTGGGGCTGGGATATTCACGGCACCGGCTCCGGCGATGACATCGTGACCGCGCTACCCAAGAAGTGCAAAGAGGTCGACCGCCCCATTGCCGCGCTGTTGGCCGATCTCGAGGCCCGCGGCATGCTCGACGAAACGCTCGTTGTGTGGGGTGGCGAGTTCGGCCGTACCCCCATGAACGAGGAGCGCGCCGGCAGCAAGTTCCTGGGCCGCGATCATCACCCGCATTGCTTCACGGTGTGGATGGCGGGCGGTGGGGTCAAGCCGGGCCAGGTTTTCGGCGAGACCGACGACTTCAGCTACTTCATCACGCGCGATAAGGTACCGGTCGCCGACCTGCAGGCGACCATCCTACACCTGCTGGGTCTCGATCCTCACCAACTGAACTATCGCTACCAAGGCTTGAACCAGCGGCTGATCGGACCAACGGACGTTCCCAAGGTGCGGCACGAACTGCTGGCGTGAAATGCCGGCCTTAGGGTGTAGCGGGTGGGCTCGCCGGTTTTTCAAGCGCGCGGGGTGTTGCCGGCGGCTGTGCAACTGCCGGCGGGACTTGGATATAAACGTCGAGCTGCTGCCCGACATACAGCGGCCGGTCCGCCGCGTCGATCGAATAGATGACTTGCAACACGCGCGTGTCCACGCGCTCGGTGTTTTCACCGGTCAGCGAGCGCTTCGGGACGACATACGGCTCCACGCGCACGAACTTGATAGGGAACCGCGTGTGCGATTGTCCGCGCAGCATGGCCACTCCCGGCGAGCCCGGCTCGAAGCGTGGAATGTCGTTCTCGTCGATGTCGACGCGAACGTGCAACAGTTGGATGTTGCCCAAGATGATGAGCGCTTGACCGGGCGGGGCGCCGACGAATTCGCCCGGCCTTACGTTCACCTGCAGCACTTCGCCGTCCACAAGCGCGCGGATGTTGAGCCGGTCAAGCTCGGTCTTGGTTTGTTCGACTTGCGCCTGGGCCTGAGCGACTGCGGCGCGCGCCACCTTGATGTCGTACACCCAAGCGCCGTTTTTCTGCATCTCGTAATCGGCTTGGGCCCGGGCCACTTGGGCCTCGGCCGTGCGCAAGGCTTGTAGACGCGTGACCTGGTTTTCCGCCGTGTCGACCTTGCGGTTGTAGAGCTCGCGGGCACGATTGTACTGGTCTTGCTGACCGGCGAGGTTTGCCTTTGCCTCGGCCAGTTGAGCAGCGCTGATGCGAAGCTGTTCGGGCCGCGGCTGGTTTTCCAGCCGCACAAGATCGGCCTTGGCGGATTCGAGAGCGGCGGTGCGATTGGCAAGTTCCGCCTGCAACATGCGGTCGTCCAGCCGGAATAACTTGTCGCCTTTTACGACTTGCTGCCCAACTTTCACGAACACCTCGACCACCACTCCGGGGCTCGAGGAGCCAATCGCGATGTTCTCGGTTTGCGCTTCGACAATTCCCGCGCCGGCGACGGTATGCTCGAACGGGGATTGCGGCGGTTGGGCCATTGGCTTGGTGGGCCGATGGGCCTGGTTCTGCCCACGCACGAAGTAGACAGCGAATAGAAACAGCCCGAAGGCCACGGCCGGCAGCATGTATTTAGTGAAGATGCGACCTGGCATGTTATCCACCCTCCGCTGGCGAACCCATGAAGGGCGCCATGCTGTCCGAGGCACTCAAGGCCGGCTGCTGCTCGCGTCCGAGGCGACTGTGCGGACGGTCAATTCCCGTGATGTGCCCGTCTTCCATCCGCGCGATTCGATCTCCGAATTCGAACACGCGGCTATCGTGGGTCACGATGATGACGGCCCGATCGCCTTCCACGGCCACGCTGCGCAGAAGTTCCATGATCGTGTGCCCGGTTTTCGCATCCAGCGCCGACGTCGGCTCGTCGCACACGAGCAGGCGCGGGTGGTGAACCAGTGCGCGGGCGATCGCGACGCGCTGTTGCTGTCCGCCGGATAGCTGAGCAGGCATGGCGTGCGCCCGCTCGCCCATATCCATCCGTCTGAGCAAGTCGATCGCGCTACCCAGCGCCTGGCGGCGCGAGTAGCCGGCCAAGATCAAAGGAATGGTCACGTTTTCCGCGGCCGAGAGCGCCGGCAACAGGTTGTATTGTTGAAAGACAAAACCGATGTTCTCGCGACGGAAGCTTACTTTTTTCGAGCGCGACATGGTCGCCAGATCAAGCCCCAGCACCTCGACCTTGCCGGAGGTCGGCTCCAAGATTCCGGCTACGACCGATAACAGCGTGGTCTTGCCACAGCCGCTGGGTCCGACCAGCAACGTCAGCTCGCCCGGGAACACGTCGAGATCGACGCCGCGCAGCGCGCGGACCAGCGAATCGCCGGCGCCATAGTTTTTCACCAGGTCGCGACAACTAACGGCGGCTGAGGTTTCCAATCCGCGTGCCACGTTTTCTTTATCCCTGGAACACGATGGCCGGCTCGAGCACCATCACACGGCGGATGCTGAGCAAGCTGGCCAGAATTGAAATCAACAAAACCGCGACTCCAGTGCCTGCCAGGATCTGCCACGGCATGAAGAACGCCAGCCGGGCGGCGCTCTTGGTTATCTGTCCGAAAATCGCCGCTGCTCCGACGCCGAGCGCATATCCGATCAATGCCACGACGGCCGCTTGCAGCATGATCATGCCCAGCAGCTTCAGATTGCTGGCGCCCATGGCCTTGAGTGCGCCGAACTGCTTCAGATTCTCGATTGTGAACAAATAAAAGGTTTGCCCCGCGATCGCCGTGCCGACGATGAACCCCAGCAACACGGTGATTCCAAAATTGATTGGGATTCCCGTTTTGCGCAGGTAGTAATCGACCGTGACCCAGGCGAACTGGTCCTGGGTCAAGGCGCGCAATCCGGTCTGGTCCGTGATCCGCTGGCACACCTCTCGGCTCGTCAAACCAGGCTGGGGATTGGCGAGGATAAACGACATGATTTTCCGTTCTTGCGGCGCAAACGCGATCGCCTGCGAGTACCGGGCATAAACGATCGGAAACGTCTGGAAGGTCTGCCGCGCTTTGCACACGCCAACCACCATGGCGCGGTGGTCGTTCATCTCGAAAACCTTGCCGACGCGCAACGGCTCGTTCGGCCACAGTTGCCGATAACCGGCTTCGTCCATCACGATCGCGTCGGGCCGGCGCAAATCGGCGATGCTTCCGACCAACATTTCGGCGGGCGCGCCCACCATGCTCGCGTCGTCCAGGCCCAGCAAGATAATCTGCTGAAAGTTGCCGTCCTGCAGCCTTCCGCGCGTGAGGCCCTTGTACAAGCGAACGGCCCAATCCACTCCGTTGACCCCCCGCACCCGGTATAGCTCGACCTCGGACATGGGTTTGATGTCGTCGATGAACTGCACGTTGGCATCCATCACCCAAATGTCGGCGCCTTGGAGGTCGCGAATCTGGCTGGTGGTCAGCAGCATCAGCCCACAAAAAATGGAGGCTTGCTGCGCAATCAACAGGGCTGCGAAGGTGACGCCCAAGATGATGCCGAAGAATTTTCCCCGGTTGCCCGTCAGCATGCGCAGCGCGACCCACCCCATGATTCACCTCTTCGCGTGGCGGACGATTTGTTCGATACCGCCGAGCGTGAGCTCGGTGATGTGGTTGGCCAGCAGCTTGGGTTCGTAGCCCGCAAACTCCTCGGCCGAGACAAGCATTTCGATCACGGGCTGCACGACCCGATAGTGCAAGCATTGCCCAATGACGCTGAACGCGACCAGCCGGCGACGCTCGGGCGCAATCTGGGGCATGAGCTCCGCCAGAATGGCTTCCAGCATCGCGAATTGGGGCCGAATGAAATCGTGCACCATGGCCTGGCAAGCATCCGACGGCCGCGCCACTTCGCGCAAGAGCAGCTCGCGCTCCCATTCGGGAGGCCCCTTGCCGATCATGCGCGTGAGCATCGTCAGAATGAAATCGGAGAGTTTGTCGCTTGGCGGCGTGTGCTCGTCCCAATGTGGAAACGGCACCTGTTCAGCGCGTTTGCAATAGGCGTACTCGACGGCCGCGATATAGAGCCGCCGCTTGTCGCCAAAGTAGTAATTGACGGCCGCCAGATTGGCTTTGCCGCGCTGGCAAATCTCGCGCACGGTGGCCGCCTCGAAGCCCTTGGCCGCGAAAATGCGGCCTGCCGCTTCGATTACGCGGGCTCGAGTGGAGTCTTGTTCAACAAGCATGGTGGTGCATGCAAACACTTGATTGAAACAATTGTTTCAATCAAGTGTATAACTCCCCTCGGATGGGGTCAAGCTGTTTTTTCCAGATTGCGGGAAATCGGCATAAACCGCTGCACATTTAGCCGGTGGGCCCCTGCCGCCAGCAGAATTTCGGCCTAGGACCGCTTTGCCGGATGGGCTATCATCCCGCGCGCCCGCTCAAGGACGGGCGACGCAACACTACGTCTGGCAAACCTGTCGCACATGGGGATTTCGCAATGAATGTTCGTGTTCTCGTGGCCGTGGCTCTCGTCGTGTGCGCCACGCAAGCAGTGGGGCAAGAAAAGGGCGGCCGCCGTGGCGAGCTCAAAACCTTACGCGACAAGGCCAGCTACAGCTTCGGCATGACGATGGGCGGCGGCCTCAGAAAGCAGGCCGTCGACATCGACATCGAGCTCTTGGTTCAGGGCCTGCGCGACGCCACCGGCAACGGCAAGACGGCCCTCACCGAAGAGCAAGCCTTCGAAGCCATGGAAACTTTCGAAAAAGAAGTCACCGCAAAGCGGGCCGAAGATTCCAAAAAGTTTCTCGTCGAAAACAAAAAACGCCCGGGCGTGAAGGTGACCTCCAGCGGGCTGCAGTACAAAGTCATCAAGGCCGGCAAGGGTGTAAAGCCCAAGGCCGAGGACATTGTAAAGGTCAACTACCGCGCCAGCTTCGTCAACGGCGCTGAGTTCGAAGCCAGCGGCGCAAAGCCTTTTGAAACGCCCGTCAATCAGGTCATCCCAGGCTGGCAGGAAGCCCTGCAGTTAATGGAAGTGGGTTCGAAGTGGCAGTTGTTCATTCCGCCGGATCTCGCCTACGGCGAGCAAGGCTCTGCACCGGCGATTGGGCCGAACACGACGTTGATCTTCGAGCTGGAGCTGGTCGAGATCGGCAAGCCGGCTGTCAGCCGCTCCAAGAGCGGCGCGCCGCTGAAGTAGTTGACCGCGTAATCCGCAAGGACCAAGGGATCGGCAGTGTCCCAATGACTGCCGGTCCTTTTTTATTGCGCCGCGTTGGAGACGTCAGTTTTCGATTGGGCGTCGTCCGTTCGCGACTGGCCGATCGGCACTTCGACGGCCCGCACTCGTCCTTCCGCTTCCACATCCAGCACCAGGTTCTCAGCCGGATCATTCAAAAGCTTGCGGAATTCTTCGCCCGATGCGAACAGATGGCCGGAGACACGGTCGATCCGGTCATTGATGCGCAAGCCTGCCCGCTCCGCGAGCGAACCGGCAACAACGCGATTCACAATGACCACTCCCGGCTCGGCTTCATCGGTTCGCCAAGAGATCCCCAGCCGCACGGGATCGCCCGAGAGGGCCAGCGTCAGCTCGCGTGGTTCTTCTTCGCCAGCGCGCTCGACCGTGATGGACGCAACGCCAGGCGCCGCCAACACGCGCGTCGTGAACTCCGCGCTGTCCTTCACGGGCCGCTTCTCGAATTGCACGATGCGGTCGCCGATGCGCACTCCGGCTCGCTCGGCCGCGCTTCCGGGCAAAATATACGACACAACGAGCTGTCCTTCGGCAGCCGCCTTGCCATCGAGCCGCACCCCCAGCCGGCCGGGCGGCGAGGGTATACCGCGTTCGAGTTGCTGCTGGTCGCCGCGCGTCTCATTGAGCGCCTGTCGCCGGAAGGCCCGCAAGTCGCTCGTATCCGCCAGTTCAACCAGCACGCTAAACAGCAATTGGGCAATGCGCGACAGCCCGTCGACATTCACTTTTTCGGCGTCATCGCTGGGCCGGTGATAATCGTCGTGCATGCCTGTGTGCAGCATCACGATTGGGATCCCACGTTGGTAGAAAGAATAGTGGTCGCTGTCGCCTTTGAGTTCCCAACTGAAATTCAACAGCAAGGCCGAGGGATCGTTTTGTCGGCTGACCAATTGCCGGAATCCTGCGCTCGTGCGCACTCCGTACACAGTCAATCGCGAGTTTCGCAAACGGCCGATCATGTCAACGTTCATCATGGCGCGCACGCGCGCCAGGGGCACGGTGGGATGGTCGATCCAATGCTTGGAACCCAGCAGGCCTTTTTCCTCGGCGTCCCAGAACGCGAACAAGATCGAGCGCCTGGGGGCGACAGGAAGCAGCGAGACCGCTTGCGCCACTTCCAACAAGCCCGCCACGCCGCTGGCATTGTCGTCCGCGCCATTGTGGATCAATCCAGTGGGTCCATAGCTGTTGCGGCTGTTGCCGTAGCCCACGTGGTCGTAGTGGGCCGAGATGATGATGCATTCCTGCTTGAGCTGAGGATCGGAGCCTTCGACGAGTGCCAGGAGGTTACTTGCACCTCCGCCGAAGTTCTGGTGGTAGCCCCCGCCCGTGTTTCCGCCTGGGATGCCAAACTTTTTCAGGTGGTCGACGATATAGATGCCAGCAGCCCGGCCGCCGCGCGTGCCAGACTCGCGTCCTTCGAAGGTGTCATCGGCCAGGGCCGCGACGTAGTCCTTGACATCTTGCGCGGTAATCGAGGCCAGCGCCGCTCGCCGCACGGCAGCATCGGCCGCGCGAGCCGGTCGCGGCGCGTGGCCAAGAACGCCGAGCGCCAATGAGAAAACAATCGCGAATCGTGCCGCACTCATGGTGTGATCCTTGCCCCCGCGACCGTGATCTAAGAGCTCACTGACGACCCGGCCACCCATTGTGACGATATCGTCAGGTCCTTCGTTTTTATAACCGACTGCCGAGCCGCATCGCCATTGCCTACCCCTAGTCCTCTGCCCCGTGCCAATGTTACATTTTGAGCCGAGCCGCAGCGCCGAAATTCAAAGGAAAGCAAAGCCGCAGACCCGTTTATGACCGCTACGATCCGCAAATTGCTCGTCGCCAATCGCAGCGAAATCGCCATTCGGGTCTTTCGGACGGCTCACGAGTTGGGAATCCGCACCGTGGCGGTCTACTCGCATGAGGACCGCTATGCCCTGCACCGCTTCAAGGCTGACGAAGCCTATCAGGTGGGCCAGGTGGGCGAACCCATCCGCGCCTATCTGGACGTGGATGGCATTGTGAGCATCGCCGTGCAGAACGGCGTCGAAGCCATCCATCCCGGCTATGGTTTCTTGTCGGAAAACCCGGCGCTTGCCCGCGCGTGCCGCCAGGCTGGCATCATTTTCTGTGGTCCCCCGCCAGAGATTTTGGAAAAGCTGGGCGACAAGATCGAAGCGCGCGGCATCGCGGCCAAAGCCAACGCGCCGATTCTGGCGGGCAGCACTTCGCCTCTGAAGGACGCCACGGAGGCGCAAGCACTCGCGGAAAAACTCGGTTATCCCGTGTTGCTCAAGGCTGCCAAAGGCGGTGGCGGCCGCGGCATGCGCGTTGTGAAAGAGCCGGGCGAATTGGCCGGAGCGCTCGAACAGGCCCAGCGCGAGTCTCAGTCGGCCTTCGGCAGCACCGATGTGTTTCTGGAGAAATACATCCAGCGGCCGCGGCACATCGAAGTCCAGCTCATCGGCGACAAACATGGCAACCTCGTGCATTTGTTCGAGCGAGATTGCTCGGTCCAGCGCCGCTATCAGAAGGTGGTCGAAATCGCGCCTGCCATCAATCTGGATCCCGCGCTGCGGGATGCCATTTGCGAAGCGGCGCTCAACATTGGCCGGGCGGTCAATTACGAGAGCGCCGGAACCGTCGAATTTCTCGTCGATGCCGATACGGGCAAGTTCTACTTCATCGAGGTCAATCCGCGCATTCAAGTCGAACACACGGTGACCGAAGCGGTGACCGGCGTGGACGTCGTCAAATCGCAGATCCTGGTCGCTGAAGGCCGCCCGCTTTCCGATCCGGAGATCGGGCTCGGATCGCAACAGGCCATCCGCACGTATGGATTTGCGCTGCAGTGCCGGGTGACGACCGAGGATCCCGAAAACCGCTTTCTGCCGGACTATGGCCGGATCGCTCATTACCGTTCCGCCGGTGGGATCGGCGTACGACTCGATGCCGGCACCGCCTTTTCGGGCGCGATGGTCACTCCGTTTTACGATTCGCTGCTCGTCAAAGTCACCGCCTGGGGTCCGCGCTTCGCGGATGCCGCGCGCCGCATGGAGCGCGGGCTGCAAGAGTTCCGCGTCCGGGGCGTGAAAACTAATATCCCGTTCCTGGTGAACCTGGTGACGCATCCCAAGTTCATCGCCGGCGGCTTCACCACCCGCTTTATCGACGACACCCCTGAGCTGTTCGACTTCGCGCCTCGACAAGATCGGGCCACGAAGCTGTTCGGCTACCTGGCCGACGTGATCGTGAACGGACATCCGCTGGTCAAGGAACGTCCGGGCAAGATTCGCCGCGACCCGCCGCCCGTGCCGGTGCTCGATCGTAAGGGTCAAATCCCGCCGGGTACACGGCAACAACTGCTCAAGCTTGGTCCCAAGAAGTTCTGCGACGGGGTTCTCGCCGAAAAGAAGCTGCTGCTGACCGACACCACCTTTCGCGATGCGCACCAGTCGCTGTTGGCCACGCGGCTGCGCACGCATGACATGCTGGCAATCGCGGAAACCTATGCCCGCATGTGCTCCGACTTGTTTTCGATCGAGATGTGGGGGGGCGCCACCTTCGACACCGCCATGCGATTTTTGAAGGAATGCCCCTGGCAGCGGCTGGCCGATCTGCGGGAACGAATTCCCAACGTGCTCTTCCAGATGCTGCTGCGGGCGTCGAACGCATTGGGGTATGCGAACTACCCGGACAACGTGGTCAAAGCTTTTGTGCAGGAATCCGCGCAGGCCGGGATCGACGTGTTCCGCATCTTCGACTCGCTGAATTGGGTGCCGAACATGACGGTGGCGATGGACGCCGTGCTGGGCACCGACGCACTTTGCGAAGCCGCCATTTGCTACACGGGCGACATACTCGACAAGCGAAAAACAAAGTACGACCTCAAGTACTACGTCGAGCTCGCCAAGCAATTCGAAAAAATGGGCGCCCACATTCTGGGCATCAAGGATATGGCGGGCTTGTGCAAGCCCTACGCCGCGGAGCTGTTAGTCCGCACCTTGAAGCAGGAGATCGGCATTCCCATCCACTTCCACACCCACGACACAAGCGGCGTGCAGGCGGCGGCCATCCTCAAGGCTGCCGAGGGAGGCGTGGACATCGCCGACGCGGCGATCTCGTCGATGTCGGGTTTGACCTCGCAACCGGATCTGAATTCGGTTGTTGAATCGCTTCGCTATACCGAGCGCGACACCAGGCTCGACTTCGGTGGCTTGCAGGCGATCGCGCGTTATTGGGAAGCGGTGCGCGAGTTCTATTCGCCCTTCGAAGCGGGCATGGTCGCCAGCACCGCCGACGTTTATCTGAACGAGATTCCCGGTGGACAGTACACGAATCTTTTTCAACAGGCCCGCGCGGTTGGCCTTGGTGCCCGCTGGCCGGAGATTTGCCGCACCTATGCCGAGGTGAACGAGCTGTTCGGCGACATTGTGAAAGTGACCCCGTCGTCGAAAGCGGTCGGCGATATGGCGATCTTCATGATCACCAATGATCTGACGGTTGACGACGTGCTCGATCCCGGTCGCGAGCTGGCGTTTCCCGAGTCGGTCGTCGACCTGATCTCGGGCCGAATGGGCCAACCACCCGGAGGCTTTCCGCCGAAGGTCATCGAACGCGTGCTGCGCGGCCAAAAACCGATGACCGACCGGCCCGGCGCGCACTTAGCGGCCGTTGATTTTAAAGCGGTCGGCGACGACCTGCGCGGCAAGATCAACCGCGAGCCCACGAAACAAGAATTGCTCTCGTACCTGGTCTATCCGAAAGTGTTTCTCGAGTTCGAAGCTCACGAGGCGAAGTATGCCGACGTGAGCGTGCTGCCGACCGATGTCTTCTTTTACGGCCAAGAGCCTGGCCAGGAAGTGGCCGTCGAGATCGAGCGCGGCAAAACGCTGATCGTAAAGTTTTTAACGGTTGGCGATCCGCACCCGGACGGGCGGCGCACGGTGTTCTTTGAGCTCAATGGCCAGCCCCGCAGCATCAACGTCCGCGACGTCTCGCTCGAGCCGCAGGAAAAACACCGCGCCAAGGCCGATCGCGCGGACAAGAAGCAAGTCGGCTCTCCCATGCCCGGCCTGGTGGTCACGGTGTCGGTCAAGGTCGGGGACAAGGTGCCCGCCGGACAAAAGCTGCTCTCGCTGGAAGCCATGAAGATGGAAACGACGCTCTATGCCGAGCAGGCCGGCAAAGTCGCGGAGCTGCTGGTCAAGCCGGGCACGCAAGTTGATACCAACGATCTGCTGATCCGATTCGAGTAATCGATAAGCACGGCCAGTTAAGCCACGATCGACTGCACCACGTGCCCGGCAACATCCGTGAGCCGGAAATCGCGCCCATTCGAGCGGTACGTGAGCTTCTCGTGGTTCATGCCCAGCAGGTGCAAGATCGTGGCATGCAGGTCGTTAATGCTGACGCGGTCCGTGACTGCCTTGTGGCCGATGTCGTCCGTGGCGCCGTAGTGAACGCCCCCTTTGACACCACCGCCGGCTAACCAGGTGGTGAAGGCGTGTGGATTGTGATCGCGGCCGGTGCCACCCTTCTGCACGATGGGCAGCCTGCCGAACTCGCCATTCCAAATGACCAGCGTCGACTCAAGCAGCCCTCGCTGTTTGAGGTCGGTCAACAATCCCGCGATAGGCGTGTCCGTTTCGCCCGCGAACTGCCGGTGGTTGTCTGCGATGTTCGCGTGACCGTCCCAGCTCCGCTCGTTTTCCATGCCGCCGGAATAAATCTGCACGAACCGCACCCCGCGCTCGACCATCCGCCGCGCGATGAGCACTTGTCGGGCAAAGTGCGCGCACTTCGGATCATCTAGCCCATAAAGAGCTCGAATGGATGCAGGCTCGTCGTCGATCGCCAACGTCTCGGGCGCCGTCATCTGCATGCGATAGGCGAGCTCGAAACTTTCGATGCGCGCGGCCAGATCGGCCTCGGCTGCCTGCGGTTGATGCGCATTCAAGCGCCGAATCAGCTCGAGCTGAGCCCGCTGTTGAGCTTCCGTCATGCCGGCGCGGCGAAACAAGTTGTTGATCGGGGCGCCTTGCGCGTTGAGCGCCGTGCCTTGAAACACGCCTGGCAAAAATCCTGCGCCCCAGTTTTGCGCGTGTCCCTTGGGCAATCCACGCCCCAAGGTATCGTACATCGTGATGAAGCCGGGCAGATTCTGGTTTTCGGTGCCCAAGCCATAGGTCACCCAGGCGCCCAGGCAGGGAAAGCCCATTCGGCTCATGCCGGTGTTGATTTCAAAAAGCGCCGGCGAATGGTTGTTCGTCTTGGTGTAGCACGAGTGCAGAAATGCCATGTCATCGACATGCTCGGCCATCTTGGGAAAGATTTCCGAAACCCAAGCGCCGCTTTGCCCATGCTGACGAAATTCAAACGGCGATTTCATCAGCGGGCCGACCTGGTCCGTGAAGAATCCGGTGTTCTTGTCGAAACCCTGGAGCTCCTGGCCATCACGCTTGTTTAATTCCGGCTTATAGTCCCAGGTGTCGACCTGGCTGGGGCCGCCATTCATAAATAGCCAAATCACGCGCTTGGCCTTCGCCGGAAAATGCGCGGACCGAGGCGCCATCGGATGGATGGCTAACTGGTCGCGCGCGCCAGCCTCGCCGGCAGCCAGCAATCCTTGCTCCTGAAGCAAGGCGGCCAAGGCCACCAGTCCACATCCCGAGCCAGCCCGCGCGAGAAACGCGCGCCGAGAGGCGAAGTGTGCCGAGGGACTGCCGAACAGGTGCGGAGTATTCATGGCATTTTGGTCGCGGTTCAATTCCAGGCTGGCGGGATGCCAGCTCACTCAATGTAGATGAACTCGTTCAGGCCGAATATCGCCTGGCAGTAGTCGGCCCAGGCCAGCTTGGCGGCGTCCGCCTGGCCGGCGGCTGCATAGGTTTCGCTTGCCTGGCGAACGAATTCCAGGCCCGCTCGCTTTTCTTCCTCGTCGGCCGGGCGTGCCAGGGCGGCGCGATAGGCCCCGTCGACCGTCTCCGCCGGTTCGACGCCGCGCGCGAGCAACTGCTCGGCGAGCGCCTTCGCGCGCAGATGAACTTGTTCGTTATTCAGCATCGCCAGTGCCTGCGGCGCTACGATCGTGCTGGCTCGCTGGCCCAAGCCTTGCAATGAATCCGGCGCATCGAAGAGCAGCATGCTCGGCACGAGTTGACTGCGCTTGACGGTGAAGTAGATGCTGCGGCGGCGCTGGCTTTCATCGAGCGTTCCAGGCCCATACATCCGCTCGTCCAACTGTCCGCTCACGGCCAGCATCGCGTCTCGAATCACTTCGGCTTCGAGCCGCCTGCGCGTGTGCCGCCACAGCAGGCGATTGTCCGGATCGACGCTAGCGCGGGCCGCATCGGTTTCACCTGACTGCACGTAGGCGGCGCTGGTCATGATTTCCTTGTGCAGGTCCTTTAATTTCCACCCGCCGCGAACCAATTGTCCGGCCAAATAATCGAGCAGCTCGGGGTGCGAGGGTGGCGCGCCCGCGGCGCCAAAATCGTTGGGGGTGGAGACGATGCCGCGGCCGAAGTGGTGCATCCACATGCGATTGACGATCACGCGCGCGAGCAAATGCCCGGCCCCTGAGTCCGTGTCCGTGATCCACTCGGCCAATGCCCGGCGGCGATAGCTGGTGCGCCAGCCTTTGGGAGGCACTGTTTGCCAGTGCCGTGCTCCATCGGAAGCGGAAGTCAGCACCTGCAAAAAGCCCTGCTCCGCCGGTGCGAGCTTTTGGTTCAGGTCGCCCCGTTTCAAATAAAAGGTTTGCTCGAAGAAGTCAGCGCCTTGCGTGTGCAAGCGAACCGCCGGAAGACCCTCCGTGGAAATCAGCACCTTGGTCAGCGCGGGCTTGGGCGTTTTGGCGGCGTGCTCGCGAACGGCCGCGTCGAGCTTTTGCCAATCGGGATCGTGCGTGCGGTGCCAACTGGCCAGCGCCTGCCGCTGCTCCGTTGTGCGGTTCTCGGCTGGCGTCGAAATGGCTTCGTTCACCGCCGCCACCGTGGCATCCGCCGCCGAATCACCGTCCAGCCCGATGGGTTTTGCCGAGTTGCTCAGGCCAAGCCGCAAGCGGCCGAGATTGTGGCCGGTGTTGTTCTCGAATTTCAGGATGAAAGTCAGCGTCGTCCCTTGCTCGTTCGCAAGCGGCGTTTCAATTTCGAAGCTGGCCACGTGATCCTTGCCAATTTCGGGATCGACTGCCCAGGCGCTCTTCTGATCGTCATCGATCGAAGCCGCGACCGGCATGCTTGCTTGCGAAAACTTGGCAAGCGCGTTCGTCAGCTTCACGGGCGCGCCTGGCGACGGGGTGCCAGTGGGGGCGGCCCACAATTGGAAATCGGAGAGAGCAAAGTTGCCGTTGGCGGCTCGGCCGGGTCCGCCTTTTGGCAAGGAACCATCGGACAAAGCCTCGATCCGCACGCCGGTGATGCCGCGGGTTTTCGTCTGTACCGCAAACGTGTATGTGTCGTGCGAAGCGTTCGGTCCCGAGACCAGGTACGAGCCATCGTCGCGTCGTTCTAACTTTGCCTTGCCGGTCGAGTCCGCACTTTGCGACTCGAGCACGAGCCACTTCGCGCTGACGGGCTGTGTGGCTTTGGCCAGCCAGGTTTCGAACCGCCCGGGCAGCTCGTTGCGCTCAAACGCTTGCAATGCGTCCAGCAGCGGCTGATGGACGCTGTCGAATTCGGCCTTGGCCTTCTCGTAGACCTCGGGATGAAAGTCCAGCTCGATTTCGCTGCGCACGGTGGTCGTGAACGTTGAAACGAGGCGGTAATAGTCGGCCTGTGGAATCGGATCGAATTTGTGGTCGTGGCATCGTGCACAGCCGATCGTCAGCCCCAGCATGGCCGTGCCGGTCGTGGCCGCCATGTCGTCGAGCTCGTCATATCGTTCTTTTTCCACCTGGTTGGCCGTGATTTGCGTCGCGTGCGTGCCGGCAGCCAAAAAGCCCGTCGCCATCAGCGCCAAACGATTGTCAGGCTCGAACTCATCGCCCGCCAGTTGCAGCCTTACGAAGCGATCGTAGGCCATGTCTTCGTTCAGCGCCTGGATTACAAAGTCGCGGTAGTGGTACGCGCTCGGACGGTCGTAGTCCTGCTCATAGCCATGGCTTTCGGCAAAGCGAGCCAGGTCGAGCCAATGCCGGCCCCAGCGCTCCCCGTAATGCGAATTGGCCAGCAGCCGATCGAGCAGGCGGTCGTAAGCGTCCGGCGCGGGATCGCTCACGAACGCCTCGACTTCGGCCGGAGTTGGCGGCAGGCCGATCAGGTCGAAATAGGCGCGACGAATGAGCGTCCGGCGGTTGGCCGGCTCGTTGGGCTCGACGCCCGCCGCTTCGAGCTGCTGGAGAACAAAACGGTCGACCGTGCCGCGGCACCATCCGGCATTTTTCACCTCAGGTGGCTGCGGTGAGCCGAGCGCACGGAACGCCCAATATTGGCGATCGGCCTCGTTGATCTGCCGCGAAGCCAGCACCGTGGCCGGTTCGATAAGCGGACGATCATACGCTGCCCCGCTCGCGATCCACTTCGTGATTTGCTCAATGGCGACCTCGGGCAGCCGTTCGCCGTCTTCTGGCATTGCCGGTTCCACCTCATGGCGGATCAGCTTCAGCAGCGGACTTTCGTCGGCCTTGCCGGCGACGACCGCTGGCCCTCGCTCGCCCCCTTTGAGCAGTCCCTCGCGCGTGGACAGGTCAAATTCGCTCTCGGTCTTTTCGCCCCCGTGGCACTTCAGGCAATGCGTCACCAACAGCCCGCGCACATTGGACTTAAAGAGCTCTAAGCTGGCCGCCATTTCTTTGGAATGAGCCGCCGACACCTCTTCTGCAGCGGCCGCCCACGGCGCAAACGCAAACGCTGCCATGACCGTAACGGCCGTGCACGCCAGATGTTGCAATCTCAGACCAGGCTCAGGCATCCGGAAAACACTCCTCGGTTAAGCTGCGACGCAGTTCCGTG